>JAEMTX010000080.1:0-8235 GCA_016462055.1 Acidimicrobiia bacterium
GTCAGGAAGTACGGCGAATGCTTGCCAGATTTCGCGTTCAAGGCCAGCGGCCTTCACTTCTTCGCGCACGATGGCATCGGCCTTCTGCAGCATCTCAACTTTGTCGGGAGTGACTTCGCCAATAATGCGCACACCGAGTCCCGGGCCAGGGAATGGTTGGCGCCACACGATTTCGTCGGGAAGACCGAGTTCGGTTCCGACTTTGCGGACCTCGTCTTTGAACAATGCTCGCAGCGGTTCAACGAGTTCGAAATCCATGTCGTCGGGAAGTCCGCCAACGTTGTGATGACTCTTGATCTTGGCTGCGTCCTTCGTGCCCGATTCGATGACATCGGGATACAGCGTGCCCTGCACGAGGAACTTGGCGTCGTCGAGACCGCCTTTGGCATCTTCAAAAATGCGAATGAACAGTTCGCCGATTGCTTTGCGCTTTTCTTCCGGGTCGGTAAGACCAGCGAGACGTTCGAAGAAACGATCGCCTGCACGCACATGGATCAGTTCAATGCCCTGATGCCGCTGGAATGTTTCAACGACCTGTTCGCCTTCGCCAAGACGCATAAGGCCGGTGTCGACAAACACACACGTGAGTTGCGAACCGATTGCCTTGTGCACCAGCGCAGCCGCAACGGCGGAATCGACACCGCCGGACAACCCGCAAATGGCGCGACCGCTGCCGACCTGGGCGCGAATCAGTTCGATCTGCGTGTCGATGATTGATGACATTGTCCATGACGGATCTAGACCGCACCCGTCGTAAAGGAAATGTTCGAGAAGTTCTTGGCCATGCGGCGTGTGCACAACCTCAGGGTGGAACTGCACGCCGTAGCGGCGGTTCTTCACATCTTCATAGGCCGCCGCCGGTGTTTCCGGTGTTGACGCGGTGACCGTTGCACCAACAGGCGGAACCGTGATGGTGTCGAAGTGGCTCATCCATACCGATTGCGTGCGGGGCTGAGCCGAACTGAACAGCACGTCGTCGGCCACCACAGTGAGTTCGGTGCGACCGTATTCACCACGGTCAGTGCGAGAGACCTCGCCACCAAGATCTCGAGCCAACAACTGTGCGCCGTAGCAAATACCCAGAATCGGCACGCCGAGTTCGTAGACGCCTTGATCGATAGAGGGTGCGCCTTCGACATGCACCGAGGCCGGACCACCAGAAAAGATGATTCCGGCGGGTTTTTTTGCGGCAATTTCGGCCGCAGTCAGGTTGTGGCTGACGATTTCGGAAAACACATGCGCTTCACGCACGCGCCGAGCAATGAGTTGCGCGTATTGCGCGCCAAAATCGACGACAAGAACGGGACCTACCGCCGATTCGGGGCTCAAGATCAGTGACCCATCCCGACGCCCTGCGCCTTCTGCAGGGCCTTTCCTTCAGTCTGCAGTGCAGGTGCAACCATGACCTCGGCCTTTTGGAATTCCTTGACTGTTTGATAGCCACAAGTGGCCATCGAAGTGCGCAACGCGCCGAACAAGTTCATGCGCCCGTCATTTTCGTTGGCGGGGCCGATAAGGATTTCTTCGAGCGTTCCGCGAATGGCGGTCTTCACACGAGCACCGCGCGGAAGCGTGGGATGGAACGTGGCCATGCCCCAGTGATAACCGCGGCCAGGAGCTTCCGATGCTGCAGCAAGCGGTGAACCGATCATGACGGCATCGGCACCGCACACGATGGCCTTGGCGATGTCGCCACCGGTTCCCATACCGCCGTCGGCGATGACCTGGCAGTAGACACCGGTTTCGTCGAGATGACGCATGCGTGCGGCGCGAGCATCGGCAATTGCTGTTGCTTGCGGAACACCAAGACCAAGCACCGCGCGAGTCGTGCATGCGTGACCGGGACCGACACCAACAAGAACACCGGCTGCACCGGTGCGCATGAGATGCAGCGCTGCTTGATAGGAAGCGCAACCACCGACGATCACGGGGATGTCGATTTCACGAACGAACTTCTTGAGATTGAGCGGTTCCGCTGTCTTCGACACATGCTCAGCCGAAACAACGGTGCCTTGGATAACAAGCAGATCGAGTTCGGCGTCGAGTATGGCCTTGCTCAGCGATTCAGTGCGCTGCGGAGTCACTGACGCACAAGACGTAACGCCTGCCGCATTAATTTCACGAATGCGCTGGGTTACGAGTTCGGGCTTGATGGGCTCCATGTAGATCTGCTGCATACGCGCAGTGGCTTTTTCGACATCAAGTTTGCTGATTTCTTCGAGCAATGATTCGGGATCTTCGTAACGAGTCCACAGACCTTCAAGGTTCAATACGCCAACGCCACCGATTCGACCGATTTCAATAGCGGTTGCGGGGCTCACAACGCCGTCCATCGCCGAGGCCATAAGTGGGAGTTGGAACTTGAACGCGTCGATCTCCCAAGTGATCTCGACATCTTCAGGATCGCGAGTACGACGACTCGGCACGATTGCGATGTCATCGAAGCCGTAGGCCCGACGACCCGACTTACCCATTCCGATCTCGACTTCAGCCATTGCTGATCCCTTCGCTCAAATCCGTCGGGGAAACCCCGGGGGAGGAATGGCGGAACTGGACCGCAAGGGCCCCACTCCGCTGGAAAGAGAGAACTCTACTCGCCGAGACCGGGCGGGAGGACAGCGTTCGGTGCGTCCCAATGCGAGATTTCAGCGTTCGGATCATGGGTGCCAGTGACGATCGACAGCAGGTTGCGGAGCATTGCTGCCGTCGCCCCCCAGACGGTGTCGCCCTCGATTTCGAAAAAGAACACCGGGCGCGTGTACTCGCCAAATGTCCACAATTCCTCGTGAAAAACCCCATCTTTGAGCAATTCATCAAGCCCCACGTGAAGCACAAGCTCCACTTCATCGGGCGCGGCCTGCAGCGTTGGGATCACTACATGCGGGTCAGTGATTTCGGCCACGTACGGCACGATCCATGATCGACTCGTCACCGTCCGGAGGTGATCGAGTTCGCCGAGGTGCACAACTGCTGTCGGATCAAGCGCAATCTCTTCCTCGGCCTCACGAAGCGCTGTGGCCCAAAGCTCCTCCCCCGGTTCCTGACGGCCGCCAGGGAAACTGACCTCGCCACTGTGATTGCGGAGGTTCTTCGACCGACGGGTCAGAACGACGGTGGCACGACCGCCTTGAGCACCATCGTCATAGAACGCAGCGAGAACCGCGGACCGCAACGCGCCATCGGCAACGTCTTGGGCTCGAGGTGATGCCGAGGTCGCCATGGCGGCACGAATCTCGGCCAGCGTTGGGCGACGAAATTCAGAGGCAAGGTGTGCCCATGGGGCCGGTCCGCCTTCGACGGTGCCCGCAGGACGGGGAATCTGCTGCGCCCCGCCGCGGTTCAGGACTCGCCTGCCTGCTTTTGTTCAACAAGGACGCGAAGCAATTCAGGCATCCCCGCAGTTTTCAGATTGGCCATGACGCGACCGGGTGTGTTTTCACCGGTTTCCCATTCGGTCCAGGCAGCAAGCAACTTCTCGGGATCGGGCGGTGGTGGTCCTTCACTCATGTCCATGCACGGAAGGGTAGCGACATGCGGTCTCGTGGCGACTCTCTACGAGAGGAAATTCGAGACATCGTGACAAAACGCAAACGGCCGGCCCCGAAGGACCGGCCGTTACGAACAACCCGTTAGGGCTGATTACATCATTCCGCCCATGCCACCCATACCGCCCATGGCAGCAGCAGCGCCGCCACCGTCGTCGGGCTTATCGGCGACGAGAGCTTCAGTGGTAAGGAGCAGGGCCGCAATCGACGCTGCGTTCTGCAGTGCAGCGCGGGTGACCTTGGCCGGGTCGATGACGCCAGCCTTGAGAAGGTCAACCATTTCGCCGGTTGCTGCGTTAAAGCCCATCGAACCCTTTTGGGCTTCGACCTGCTGAACGATGACGGCACCTTCGTGGCCAGCGTTGTCAGCAATGAGTCGGGCCGGAGCTTCGAGTGCACGGTAGACAGCGCGTGCGCCAGTTGCTTCGTCGCCTTCGAGCGTCTCAATGGTCTTCTTCAGCGCTGCACGAGCACGAAGAAGTGCGGTACCGCCACCGGCGACAACACCTTCTTCGATAGCTGCACGTGTTGCACTGAGTGCATCTTCGATGCGGTGCTTCTTTTCCTTGAGTTCAACTTCGGTGGCTGCGCCAACCTTGATAACCGCAACGCCGCCCGAAAGCTTCGCAAGACGCTCTTGGAGCTTCTCACGATCCCAATCGGAATCAGTGTCGTCGATCTCACGCTTGATCTGCGCAACACGACCGTTGACGTCAGCGGACTCGCCGGCGCCTTCAACGATGGTGGTTTCGTCCTTGGTCACAACAACCTTGCGGGCGGTGCCGAGGAGGTCAAGCGTGGCCGAGTCGAGCTTGAGGCCAATCTCTTCGCTGATGACCTGGCCGCCGGTGAGGATGGCCATGTCAGCAAGCATCGCCTTGCGGCGCTCGCCAAAGCCTGGAGCCTTGACGGCAACAGAGTTGAACGTGCCACGGATCTTGTTCACGACGAGAGTCGCAAGCGCTTCACCGTCGACATCCTCGGCGATGATCAGAAGGGGCTTGCCCGACTGCATGACCTTCTCGAGCACGGGAAGCATGTCCTGCACTGACGAGATCTTCGAGTTCACGAAGAGGATGTAGGGGTTTTCGAGCACTGCTTCTTGACGCTCAAGGTCAGAAACGAAGTACGGGGACAAGTAGCCCTTGTCGAACTGCATGCCTTCTACGAAGTCGAGATCCATACCGAAGGTGTTGGACTCTTCGACGGTGACAACGCCGTCCTTGCCGACCTTGTCGATTGCGTCAGCAATGATGCCACCGATAACGGTGTCCGCAGCAGAGATGCTGGCGACCTGAGCGATCTCGGACTTGTCGTCGATCTCCTTGGCCTGCTTCTTGATGCTTTCCACTGCGGAAGCAACAGCCTTTTCGATGCCGCGCTTGAGACCAAGCGGGCTCGCACCGGCAGCGACGTTGCGAAGACCTTCGCGAACGAGAGCCTGAGCAAGAACAGTGGCGGTGGTGGTGCCGTCGCCAGCGATGTCATTGGTCTTGGTTGCAACTTCCTTGACCAGCTGTGCACCCATGTTCTCGAAAGGATCTTCGAGTTCGATTTCACGAGCGATGGAAACACCATCGTTGGTGATGGTCGGTGCACCGAACTTCTTGTCGAGGACAACGTTGCGACCCTTCGGGCCGAGCGTCACCTTGACGGCGTCAGCCAGTGCATTCACACCGGCTTCGAGGGCGCGTCGTGCGTCCTCATCGAACTTAAGCATCTTTGCCATGTGTCAGATTCCGATCACTTGATGACCGCGAGGACATCGCGGGCGTTGAGGATGAGCACGTCTTGGCCATCGACGGTGATTTCCGTGCCGCCGTACTTCGAATAGACGACGGTGTCGCCCTTCTTGACGTCAATAGGAATGATGTCGCCGGTCTGTTCGCTGCGACGGCCAGGGCCGACGGCAAGAACTTCGCCCTGCTGGGGCTTTTCTTTGGCGGTATCGGGAATGACCAGACCGCTAGCGGTCGTTGCTTCGCTCTGTCCGGGAAGGACCACAATGCGGTCCTCGAGGGGCTGAAGGTTCATAGCTGGAGCCTCCGTAAGGCAGTTGGTAGTGACACTTGCGGGTTGCGAGCGCTTAGCACTCTCCGCATGGGACTGCTAACGATAGGCCCCCGACCCCTGAGGCCACAACCTGAGATCGGGTATTTCAGGAGAGGGTCGAGACCAGGCGCAGATTGGGGTCGGCGCCGGTGTCGAGGGGCGATGGCCCATCTGATTGCAGCCGGTACCAGCCCGCCGCGGCGACCATGGCGGCATTATCGGTGCACATGGCCCGGCTGGGCAGGAATGCCCGCAGCCCATCGGCCACGCAGGCATCGAGCAATCGCTCACGGAGCAGCGAATTGGCCGCCACTCCCCCGGCAAGACACAAACCCTTGGCCCCGTGATCACGAGCGGCCCGACGAGCTTTGGTGACAAGGACGTCGACCACGGCCTCTTGGAACGCCGCCGCGACATCAGCGGTGTGTACTTCAGGATTGCGACGAACGTAATTGACGACCGAAGTCTTGAGGCCCGAGAACGAAAAGTCATAGCCCTCGTTGAGCATGGCCCGAGGGAACTGCATCGATTGCGGATCGCCTTCCATCGAAATGGCGTCGATGGCTGGGCCACCGGGATAGCCAAGTCCGAGATAGCGCGCGACTTTGTCGAACGCTTCGCCGGCGGCGTCATCGATAGTTGAGCCCAGAACACGGTAGTTGCCGTGTCCTTCCATCAGCACAAGAAGAGTGTGGCCACCTGACACCAACAAGACGACAACCGGAAGTTCAATCTCCGGATCTTCAAGCAGCGCCGCATACAAGTGAGCCTCAAGATGATTCACTGCGATAAACGGAACATCCCAAACCAGCGCGAGTGTCTTTGCTGCACTCACGCCAACAAGTAACGCGCCGATAAGGCCAGGCCCGACCGTTGCTGCAACTGCGTCGACATGGTCGTCTTGGATGCCAGCCTCGATAAGCGAACGAGCAATCACTGGTGTCAAGAGTTCAACGTGTGCGCGGCTAGCGATTTCCGGAACGACTCCGCCGTAGCGCGCGTGGATGTCGATTTGGCTTGAGACAACCGAGGACAAAACATGGTGACCATCGACAACAACAGCAGCGGCGGTTTCATCGCAACTTGTTTCGATACCGAGAATGCGCATACCTGCGGGATATGGCTGGGAATTTTCTTCCGTCGTCACAGTGCGTCCAGTTCCGTTATGTCGTCACTTGATACGTCGGGAGTTGTGGAGTCTTCAAGCACAAGTGGTGTTGGCAGTTGCGACTCGATCACTGACAGCCGATCGGCGTAGGCGGGAGTGTCAACATCGTGGGCCCACAGCACCAGAGCGTCTTCGGTGGGGTCTTTGTAATAGTCCTTGCGCACCCCCGATGGGGCGAATCCGAATCGTCGATAGAGCGCGAGGGCCCGCGCGTTCGATGCCCGCACTTCGAGCGTGACCGAATCGGCGCCGTGGACAATGGCTCGACGAGCGAGAACCAACATGAGTCGCGTGCCAATGCGGCCGCCTTGCTTGTCGGGATCCACCGCAACAGTCGTGATGTGACCTTCACCGACCACGTAGAGAAGCCCAGCGAAACCAACAACCCGAGAACCAGAAAGGGCAACGAGGTACTCGCGCTCTTCACGGCGAACCTCAGCGAGAAACAAACCGAGCGACCACGGAGTCGTACTCGTCTTTTCCTCGATACGAAGAACATTGCGCAGATGACGACGACGCATCGTCATGATGATGACAGGTTCAAGCTGCGCGTCGTCGAGTTTTCGATCAGATGCAACGGTGGCCATGATCAGACACCCGGCCGCGTGGCCCAGTTGATTTCGGCATCAGGCTTGCGAAGATAAAGCGGCTGCAGATCCCACGGCTTCACCCATTGCTCTCGAAGCGCCTGGGCGTGGGCCAACATCACCAGCGACGTCGCGTTTGGATAAGCAAAGCCTTCCTCGGCGATTTCACACTTCTTCAGACCTTCGAACACTTCGCTGTAACGAATGGCGCCATCGCCGACGAGAAGGCATTCCTCGCCCGAGGCCATAAGTTCCGACGCCAAGTCATCGGGAGACCCAACCTGGTGATCGGAGATCCGTTGAATGCCACCGGGCACCTGGCGATAAAAGGCGTAGAACAACTCACTGCGCCGTGCATCGATCGTCGCAACGATGAGTCGCGGAGTAAACCGAACGGGGAAGGCCAGCAGGTCGAGGCTCGGCACACCGATCATTGGCACATCAAGCGCATACGCCATGGCCTTGGCCGCGGCAACACCGACGCGCAGCCCAGTGAAAAGTCCGGGGCCGAGATCAACGGCAACAACACTGATTTCTGAAAGTTCAATACGCGCCTGTTTGCACGCGAACTCGATCGACGGCGTAAGAACTTCCGCATGCTGCCGACCACGACTCGATTGTGTTGAGGCGAGAACACCTTCGTGACCACCAACAGCAACGCTCACCTGCATTGTTGCCGTATCGATTCCGATGATCAGCATCAGTCGTCTCCATCGGGTTCATGAATCCACGGTGAAACCGCAGTGGCGACTGCTCGAATACGCGCGCTCCAGCGCGCTCCTACGGGAATGAGTTCAAGGACACGCACATCATCGGCTGCACCGCTTTGATCAAGCGAGATTGCTACCTCATCAAATGAAAATCGGATTTCGAGATAATCGGC
>JAEMTX010000080.1:8245-8557 GCA_016462055.1 Acidimicrobiia bacterium
AAGCAACCGAGTCGCCCCATTCGATGACGGTCACGCCCCCGTCATCGAGCATTTCTGCAACTCCGAGATCAAGAACCTCGCCGAGGGCTTCGAGCCGATAGACATCGAGGTGGTTGAGCTCGAGACGACCTTCGTAGGTATTGACCAATGTGAAGGTGGGCGAAGTAATGAGATCGTCGATGCCAAGCGCAGCGCCGAAACCCTGCGTGAACGCTGTCTTGCCGGCGCCTAGATCACCGGCAAGAAGTATGAGGTCGCCCGGGCGCGCCAATTCGGCAAGTGCCGCAGCGAGTTCCTTCGTGTCTGCCGGCG
>JAEMTX010000264.1 GCA_016462055.1 Acidimicrobiia bacterium
TCGTGCACACCGGCGTTGCCGACTTGGGCGCGTACACGCGTGAAGCCGACATCATTGTTGCTGCCGCTGGTTCACCTGGGCTCATTACCCCCGACATGGTGAAGCCCGGCGCTGCGGTTGTCGCTGCTGGCGTTTCCTTTGAAGGGAAAAAGTTGGTGTCCGATGTGGCCGACGAGGTTGCTGAAGTTGCTGGTTGGTTGTCACCGCGCATCGGCGGTGTCGGGCCGATGACGCGCGCCATGTTGCTCGTCAATACCGTTGAGGCTGCAGAACGCCGCGTGGAGCAGCGCTGACTATGGCCTACATCTCCGACCTTCTTGCCGCGGGCCGCACTTGTTCGTTTGAGTTCTTCCCACCAAAGACCGACGACGCAGCGCGTGCACTTGAAGAAACTATCGCCGAACTTGCGCCGCTTGATCCGACTTTTGTTTCAGTGACCTATGGCGCAGGTGGTTCGACTCGTGAACGTACTCGAGACGTTGTGATCAATATCGAACGCAATATCGGCGTCACTGCCATGGCGCATCTCACCTGTGTTGGTCACACCCGTGCGCAACTCGATTCATTGCTCGAGGAATACAAAGCTGCCGGTGTGTCGAACATCCTTGCGCTTGCTGGCGATCCGATTCTCGACGATGACGGGGTCGTTGCTGACAGTGAATTTGAGTTCGCCATGGAACTCGTGGAACTCATTAAGGAAAAGGGCGACTTCTCTATTGGCGTTGCCGCTCATCCTGAAGGTCACCCGCGTTCGGAGGATCTTTATTCCGATCGTCGTCACTTGGCCGACAAATTGAACGTGGCCGATTTTGCGATCACGCAGTTCTTTTTTGAAGCCGAGCCCTATTTGCGTCTCGTTGAAGGACTGTCAGCGTTTGGCTGCGATAAGCCCGTGCTTCCCGGCATCATGCCGGTTACCAACGCCGCCCAGGTCGTACGTTTCGCACAACTTGCTGGCGCAGAGTTTCCGCCGCACCTCGCATCACGCTTTGATGCGATTGCCGATGACGGCGATGCAGTTCGTGCGCTGGGCGTGGAGTTGGCCAGCGAACTGTGTCAGCGGTTACTCGATGAAGGCGCGCCGGGTTTGCACTTCTACACACTCAATCGCTCTTCGGCGACTCGCGAAATCGCAGAAAATCTCGGTCTCGGCGACGCTTCGTCTGCCGGCGCGTAAGTCCTCATGGCCTCAGGTGTTCCTGGACTCTTCCGTCGCGGTGCGCGACTGCTGACGAGGTACGTCAAAGCCCACCCGATCCCGTTCATCATTTCGATCTTCGGTGCCGCGATCTATGCCGGGGCTGCAGTGGGCACCACGATCATCCTCGGACGCATCACTAACAACGTGATTGTTCCGACCTTTGAAACAGGTCGGCCCTCCGCTAGAGCAGTGTGGTTCAGTGGTTTAGCGCTGCTGCTCGTGGGCTTGTTGAGGGCATCGACAATCATCCTTCGTCGTTACTTTGCTGCGCTGCTTACGTTTCGCACGCAGCGCGATTGGCGACGGCGTCTTGCTCATACCTATCTGTCGGTGCCGTTGAAGTATCACCGTGAAACACCAACGGGCGAACTCTTGGCTCATGCCGACGCGGACATCGTGGCGTCAAGCGAAGTCATCAACCCACTCCCATTCAGCATTGGTGTCGTCACCCTGGTGATCTTCGCAATCATCAGTTTGGCAACGGTCGACTGGTTCTTGATGTTGGTCGCGGTGGTTTTGTTTCCGCTTTTGGCGATCATCAACCGCTTGTACACCACCAGAGCGGAAATACCGCTTGGTGAGGTCCAAGAACGCGTTGGACAAGTCAGCCGGATCGCGCATGAATCGTTCGATGGTGTTCTGGTTGTGAAGACGCTTGGCCGTGAGGATGAGGAAGTCGATCGACTCGAAGTTGCGGCTGATCAGTTGCGAGCATCACGAGTTGGCCTCGGTCGCATTCGTGCAGTGTTCGAACCGATGATCGAAGCGTTACCGAACCTTGGAATCATCGCGTTGCTGCTTATCGGTTCGTGGCAGGTATCGATTGGCCGCCTCAACACCGGCGACATCGTGCAAGCCGCGGCGTTGTTTGGATTACTTGCCTTCCCTATGCGGGTGTTCGGATACTTCTTGCAGGAGCTTCCTCGAGCGGTGGTCGTTAGTGCGCGCTTAGACAAAGTTGTTGCTGCGCCCCATGAACCGGGTTCAGCTACCGACTCTCCGCCTGCCGTTGCTGATGGCCCGCTTTCGGTGTCGTTCGAAGACGTGTCTTTCCGTTATGGCGATGATCCACCGGTACTCGATGGGCTCAACCTCACCATCGCTGCCGGATCAATCGTT
>JAEMTX010000265.1 GCA_016462055.1 Acidimicrobiia bacterium
GATAGAAGCCGGCGGTCAGATGGCCGCCGGTCGGGTCGCCGGCGGCGAACCGGGGCCCGAGGGTGCAGTCACAAAACTTCTGCTTTCGGAAAATGCAGAAGAAGCCGCTGCGATTCTTTTTGAACTCGCCGGAGCAACTGGCGTCTACCTCGAAGACGAGGGATTCATGGGCGGCACATTGCAACTCATGCATCGCGCATTGGCGATCGCAGGAGGCACCTCGGAAATCAAGCGCAATCAGATTGGTGAGCGCATCCTGGGGCTTCCCCGCGATCCGCTGATCAACTAACGCCGCTCAGTCCCAGGGCGCTCATCTTCTCCAATTTGATCATCTATCATGTCAAAAGTGAGAACAGGTGTAAGCGTAGTCGTTCCGATGTTCAACGAAAATCGTGTCCTTCCTGCTTTGATAGAGGAACTCACGCGACAATTCCCCTCGCCCAAATGCGAATTCTTTCTTGTCGACGATGGCAGTACCGACGATACTCATGGCCTCGCCACCCAACTCACAAAAGGTGACGACCGAATAACGACATTCTCTCTCCCAAAGAATAGCGGAAAGGGAGCGGCACTTCGAGCCGGCGTTGCACGAACAACGGGTGACACCGTTTTGTTTATGGATGCCGACCTCTCCACCTCACTTGATGATGTGGACAACTTCCTCAGGCGACTCAAATCGTCCGAAATCGTGATCGGCTCGCGGTCCGTTGCCGGCGCAGTCGTGTCGAGGTCCAGTCGCTTCCGGTCCCTCATGGGCAGATCCTTCAATACGCTCATGCGCCTGAGCACAGGACTCAATATTCGTGACTCCCAATGTGGATTTAAGGCCTTCCACGGAGACGTTGCTCGACTGGTTTTCAACCTTTCCGAAAACAATCACTTCACGTTCGATCCTGAAATCCTTCGGATTGGCACTGCTCTCGGCTACTCAATTGAGGAAGTACCCGTCACATGGGCGGCGGGTGAACATTCCTCTGTTCGACCAGTACGTGATTCCATTCGCTGCGCATTCGAACTCATTCCACTTCGCTTCCGCACCCGACAAAAACGCATTCAGGACTTGGCCGCTCGAAGCAAACTTCCAGTACCAACGCCTCTTACTCAAAAGAACGAACATGAGAGCCTCGGCTGAAACATGCGAATAGTTTTTCTCGCGTGGCGCGACACGGCCCACCCCCAATCGGGTGGATCCGAAGTCGTCATTGATCAACTCGCGTCCCGACTCGTCGACCGAGGGCACGACGTTCAGCTGCTTCATGGCGGCCCCTCAGCCACACACAACTACCGAAGCACTCACATCGGTGGCAACTACTCACAATATTTACAAGCGCCATTTTCTTTTTTCCGTCGACGGCGCGGCGTTGATGTTGTCGTTGATGTTGAAAACGGCATTCCCTACTTCTCGCCGCTCTGGCAACGCCGCCCAGTCGTTGGTCTGGTTCACCATATTCATACTGACCAGTGGGCCATGCAGTTTCCCCGTCCAATCGCTGCAGTCGGAAGGTGGCTTGAGAGCTGGCTCATGCCTCGTGTCTACCGTGACGCGCCATTTGTCACAGTCTCACCCTCGACAACCCAAGAATTAAGTGCACTTGGCATTGCGCCCAGCCACATCACCACGATCGAGATGGGGCTCGACTTCGAACCGCTTGAACCTTCACCCTCACCCGAGCCGCGGTTCCTCATACTCAGCAGGCTCGTTCCTCACAAGCGAGTCGAGCTTGCTCTCAAGACATGGGACTCCGTGCGTCCGCTCACTGGCGGAAAGCTCGTGGTCGTCGGCGACGGGCCTGAATCCGACAACCTACGCGCTCTTGCCGGCACTGATGTCGAATTCACCGGGTGGGTGGATGAAGACCGTAAGCGCGAAGAATTGTCGAAAGCTTGGCTGCTCATTCATCCCGCACATCACGAAGGATGGGGAACCGTGGTGATGGAAGCAGCGTCAGCATCGGTCCCCACACTCGCATTTGATGCTGCCGGAGTGCGCGATTCCGTTATTCACGGAGTGACCGGGTACCTCGCAACCGACGAAAACGAGTTTGCGGCAAAGTGGACCACACTTGCAACCGACTCCGAACTCCGAACACAAATGGCGAAAGCTGCGAAACATCGAGCCGCCACTTTCACTTGGGATCGCGCAGTCGATAGATTCGAAGCTGTACTCAATCAGACAGTCCATGGACTATGAGAGCTGCGCTCAAATAGAACCAAGTGCCAGGAATATCCCACTCTGGGACGTGTGCTGAACTCACCAATGATGATTGTGCCCGGAACGGGACTTGAACCCGTAAACCCTTGCGAGTCGGGGGGTTTAAG
>JAEMTX010000081.1:0-2322 GCA_016462055.1 Acidimicrobiia bacterium
ATGTAGTAGCCACCGATGTCGACGGGCTTGCCCTGTACGGCGTTGAGTTCATCAACGATCTCGGCCTGCTTGGCGGTGAGTGCTTCGGCAATCGGCGCGAACTTCTCAGCAAGTGCCGTGTCGTCGGTCTGCTTGGCCAGTTCCTGGGCCCAGTAGAGCGCAAGGAAGAAGTGGCTGCCGCGGTTGTCGAGTTCGTTCACTTTGCGTGAAGGCGAACGGTTCTCGTTGAGAACTGAACCGGTTGCCCGGTCGAGCGTGTCGGCCAGGATCTGCGCAGTCCCGTTGTTGGTGGTCTGTGAAAGATGTTCAAGCGATGCGGCCAACGCGAGGAACTCGCCGAGCGAATCCCAACGAAGGTGGTTTTCCTTCACGAACTGCTGCACATGCTTCGGGGCAGAACCACCGGCGCCGGTTTCGAACAAACCGCCACCATTCATGAGCGGAACGATCGAAAGCATCTTGGCGCTGGTGCCGAGTTCCATAATGGGGAACATGTCAGTGAGGTAGTCGCGCAACACGTTGCCGGTAACCGAAATGGTGTCGTCACCCTTGCGGGCACGAGCGAGCGAGAATGTGCACGCTGCTTCGGGCGCCATGATCTCGATCGTGAGGCCAGTGGTGTCGTGCTCAGGCAGGTACTGCTTCACCTTGGCGATGATCTGCGCGTCGTGCGCACGGTTCTCATCGAGCCAGAACACTGCAGGGGTGTTGGAAAGTCGGGCACGAGAAACGGCGAGCTTCACCCAGTCGCGAATCGGAGCATCTTTGGCCTGGCATGCACGCCAGATGTCGCCGGCTTCAACAACGTGTTCCATAACGACGTCGCCGGCGCTGTTGGTGATGCGCACGGTGCCAGCAGTTTCGATCTCGAACGTTTTGTCGTGCGAGCCGTATTCCTCGGCCTTTTGGGCCATGAGGCCAACGTTGGGAACAGTGCCCATCGTGGTCGGATCGAACGCTCCGTTGGCTTTGCAGTCGGCGATGACGGCTGTGTACACACCGGCGTAAGAAGAATCGGGAATGACGGCCTTGCAGTCCTGGCGTTCGCCTTCCGGATTCCACATTTTTCCGCTGTCGCGGATCATGGCGGGCATGGAAGCGTCGACGATGACGTCGCTGGGCACGTGCAGGTTGGTGATGCCCTTATCGGAATCGACCATTGCCAGTTCGGGGCCATTCAACATGGCGATTGCGAAGTCGGCTTCGATGTCGGTCTGCTGCGTTTCAGGAAGTGTTTCGATGCGAGAAAGAACATCGGCCATGCCGTCGTTCACGTTGGCACCAAGACCATCGAACGCTGAAGCGTGCTTGGCGAATGCGTCGCCGAAGTACGCATTCACCGCGTGACCGAAGATGATCGGGTCGGAGACCTTCATCATCGTGGCCTTGAGGTGAATCGAAAACAGCACGTTCTGTGCTTTGGCATCGGCCATCTGTGCAGCAAGGAACGTGTCGAGCGCCTTTGCGCTCATAAAGGTTGCGTCGACGATTTCGCCGGCAAGAACGGGAAGCTTTTCTTTCAGAACGGTGGTAGTTCCGTCATCGCCAACAAGTTCGATCTTGAGTGTGTCGGCTTTTTCAAACGTGATCGACTTTTCATTGGCGTAAAAGTCGTTGCCGCCCATTGTCGAAACGTGCGTCTTTGAATCGGCAGCCCATGCACCCATTGAATGCGGGTGGGACTTGGCGTAGTTCTTGACGGAAAGCGGCGCGCGGCGGTCGGAGTTTCCTTCGCGCAGCACCGGGTTCACGGCCGAGCCCTTGAGCTTGTCGTACTTCGACTGAATGTCCTTTTCGGCCGCAGTTTGCGGATCTTCCGGATAGTTCGGAACGGCGTAACCCTTGGCCTGGAGTTCTTCAATGGCGGCCTTGAGCTGCGGAAGCGATGCCGAAACGTTGGGAAGTTTGATGACGTTGGCTTCGGGTCGGGTCACGAGATCACCGAGTTCGCCAAGATCGTCGCTCACACGCTGATCGGCGGCGAGGGCCTCGGGGAAGGTGGCCAGGATGCGGCCGGCCACTGAAATGTCTCGAAGTTCGACCGTGACCCCGGCGACATTGGTGAACGCATTGACCACCGGCAGCAGCGACTTGGTCGCGAGCGCTGGGGCTTCATCGGTGTGGGTGTAAATGATGGTGTGACTGTCGGTCGCCATGGCCTTTTCCGGTGTCGAAGAACTACTGCGAATGGCCCATGACGCTAGTTGCCGGTGCCGATCGACTCCCATTTCCGGGTCAGGCGCAAAAAGTGTGATGGGCCTCGCCGGAGCGAGACCCATCACTGCGAGCGGAGAGGGTGGGATTCGAACCCACGGGCGGTGT
>JAEMTX010000081.1:2422-8537 GCA_016462055.1 Acidimicrobiia bacterium
AGCGAGACCCATCACTGCGAGCGGAGAGGGTGGGATTCGAACCCACGGGCGGTGTTACCCGCCACCTCCTTAGCAGGGAGGCCCGATCGGCCGGACTCTGGCACCTCTCCATATGCAGGGTTGCAACATACAGGGCAAACCCCTGCGATTTCGAATGGCGGAAGGAGGGGGATTCGAACCCCCGGAGGCTTTCACCTCGACGGTTTTCAAGACCGTTGCATTCGTCCGCTCTGCCACCCTTCCGCCCGAGACATTAGCGACTCGCCTGCGGCAGGCCCAATGGGCCGGGGCGGTGGCTCAGTTGACGCGATTGCGTAGTTCGGTGATCCAGTCGGTGGCCTTGTCCTGTGCCTCGGCCACCTCTTGGCGAACGGCGTGGCCATGTTCGCCGGCAGCGGGGTAGGAACCCATGAATTTCACTTCGGCATGCTTGGACTTGAGCGAACGCAGTGCGTCGGCCACGACCTCATCGGAAATATGTCCTTCGAGATCGATGAGGAAGCAGTAGTCGCCCAGGCCACGGCGCGTGGGGCGCGATTCAAGCTTGGTGAGGTTGATGCCGCGAGCGGCGAACTCTTGAAGGACCGACAACAACGATCCGGGTTCGTCGGATTGTTGGAAGACAACGATTGAGGTTTTGTCATGCCCGGTTGGTGCGGGAATGGTTTTGGGGGCAACGAGAACAAAGCGCGTGGCGTTGTCATCGTGATCTTCGATTTCGTGCGCAAGAACGTTGAGGCCGTAGACCTCTGCAGCGCGGGCTGGTGCGATCGCGGCGCCGCTTGTGGCGAGTGCATCGGTGGCCTCGGACAACATGCGTGCAGCTTCGGCAGTGGAGTTTGATGCTTCGGCAACTGCATTCGGAAGATTGGCGTTCATGTACTTACGACATTGCGCGAGCGCGTGCGGGTAGGACCACACCTGCGTGATGTCTTCAAGTTTCACGCCCGGGCGGGCCATGAGTTCAAGATGAATGGGCAGCACGATCTCGCGCTGAATGAGCAGATCGGAATCAAACGCGAGCGCGTCTTGAGTGATGTTGACGGTTCCCTCGATGGCGTTTTCCAGAGCGAGGAAGGCGTAATCAGAGTTTCCGTCTTCGGCGGCGCTCAGCACACTGGCGAACGTGTCGAGTGGACGCAGGTTGGCGGTGGCGAGGTCGTCCTGACTCAGCAACGCCTGCTCGGAGAAGGTCCCGATGGGGCCGAGGAAGGCGATCGTGCGGCGGGTCCAGTCGAGGCCGGATGCTGGTGCTGCGGAAGAGGTCACAATGGGCGAGGATAGGGGAATGGACGCCAAAGCCCTGAGTGAGTTGTTAGAAGGGGTTCGTCAGGGCGAGATCAGCCCCGACGATGCCGTTACTGCGCTGCGGCGATTGCCCTTTGCTGATTTGGGTTTCGCCAAGGTCGACCACCATCGAACGCTGCGCCAGGGCTTGGCCGAAACCGTGTTCGCTCCGGGGAAGTCGCCGGAACAATGCGCGGCGATTGTGGCGGAATTGTTGGCCCAGCCCGGTTCTTCACCAGTGTTGTTGTCTCGGGCCTCGGCCGATCAGGTCGCTGCGGCATTGGCCGGATCTGACGATGGCCATGTGATCGAAGCGGGCGGCGGCGATTCGACGGACGCTCGCTTGCACACGGTGGTGTGGCGCCCAGCGGCCGAACGACGTGAACGCGTCGCGGTCGTGACCGCAGGAACCGCAGATCTTCCGGTGGCCGATGAATGCGCGGCGACCCTTGCGGCACATGGATTGCGGCCGTTGCGCATTACTGATGTTGGTGTCGCGGGGCTGCACCGCATTCTCGATGCAGCTGAAGAGTTGGCCGCAGTCGACGCAATTGTTGTTGTTGCCGGCATGGAAGGCGCACTGGCCAGTGTTGTTGGCGGGCTTTCGTCGGCACCGGTGGTGGCCGTTCCGACATCGGTGGGCTACGGATCTTCGTTAGACGGCATCACTGCGTTGTTGGGGATGTTGGCATCTTGCGCGTCGGGTTTGACCGTTGTCGGAATCGATAACGGTTTCGGTGCGGCGATTGCCATTATTCGCATGATGAACGCCCGCGTTTCAGAGCGCAGCGATGTCTGAGCATTCGCCCGATCATTCACACGACGACGCCGTGTTCGAAGGAACAGTTGCGTGGGAAGGCATCACGGTTCCGGCCGGGCCAAGTTCGAACAGCACCGTTGCCTGGTTCCACTGTTTTTCTGGTATCGCTGGCGACATGGCATTGGGCGCATTGATCGATGCCGGCGCCGATGTCGACGAGATCCGTTCGATGTTGCAGCAACTACCGGTATCTGGATGGTCGTTAGAAACCGAAATGGTGCTGCGTTCAGGTATTGCTGGCACGAAAGTTCATGTGCATACCGAAGCAACGCCGCCGGCACGTTCGGCTGCTGTTGTTGCCCAGATCGTGGCCGACGCGAAGTTGCCAGACCGTGTACATCGGCGCGCGCTGGCAACGTTCCGCGCGCTCGCCGAAGCCGAAGGTCGCTTGCATCGCCAGTCGCCCGAATCGGTGCACTTCCACGAGGTTGGCGCGCTCGACGCCATCATCGATGTTGTCGGCACGTGCATTGCGCTCGAGTTGCTCGGTGTGGATGAAGTTGCGTCATCGCCAGTAGCCGATGGTTTAGGAACAGTGCGTGCTGCTCACGGGGTGTTGCCGGTTCCGGTTCCGGCAGTGGTGTCGTTGTTGGCCGACGCACCTACCTATGGCCTCGACATTCCTCGCGAACTCACCACACCAACCGGCGCAGCGCTGTTGGCCGCGAATGTCGTTCAGTGGGGGCCAATGCCGGCCATGACCATTCGGTCCGCCGGGTTTGGTGCAGGCACTGCCGACCTTGGTGATCGTCCGAATCTCACTCGTGTGGTGATCGGCACTCGTTCTGATTCACCATCGGTTGAAGGTCAGCCGGTTGTGCTGCTTGAAGCGAATGTTGACGATGTCACGGGCGAAACGCTGGCCTATGCGATTGACGCGTTGCTCGAAGCGGGCGCGCATGATGCTTGGCTCACTCCGATCATCATGAAGAAGGGTCGACCCGCACACACGGTGAGCGCGTTAGTTGATCAGGCACAGGTCGCGGCGGTGCGCGAAGTACTTGTGCGCGAAACCGGAACGATGGGTGTGCGCGGAACACAGCTTGAACGGTGGCCGCAATCGCGCGCGTTCGACACGGTCGAGGTCGATGGCCAATCGGTGAAGGTGAAAGTCACCGCCGGCCGCGTGAAGGCCGAACACGACGATGCTGCTCAGGCCGCCCGGGCATTGGGCCTGCCGCTACGAGAGGTCACCCGCCGAGCTGAACAGGCCTGGCGCGACGCTCATCAATGAAACAATCTGACCCGTTTCTCGGCGGGTTCGATTGGTAGTATTGGCAAATGGTCGACTCATTGGAAACCCGGTTCCTACAGAACAAGGAATTGGTTGCTGAAATTCTCGCTAATCGAGCTGATGTTTCTCGTCTTGTGAAACGAAAGAGACGTAAGCCAGAGGAAAAAGATTGAAACACGACGTTTCCGATGGCGGCTTAGTGGGCCGCTCTTGCGCCGCTAGTTCGTGTGAAGGATTACTTCGGCTCGGTTGACGCCGGCGATCACATTGCTGGCGGACATGCCCGCTGGTGCAAGTAGTTCGAGGCGCGTGACGCCACGATCAAGCAAGTGCTCGAGCACCGCAGCAACCTCGAGGCGAGCGAGCGCAGCACCAAGACAGAAATGCGCACCAAAGCCAAACGCAATTTGATGGTTTGGTGATCGGCCAACATCGAACTGATCGGCGGTCGGTCCGAATTCGGCTTCGTCGCGATTGGCCGATGCGTAGACCATGACAACCGCTTCACCGGCGCTGATCTGCTTTCCACCAAGAACGGTGTCGACGGCAGCGGTACGCATGAAATAAATAACCGCGGTAGTCCAACGAAGGATTTCCTCGACGGCACTGGCAACGAGCGAACGATCGGCAACGAGTCGCGCCCACTGATCAGGATTCTCAGCAAGCGCAACTAAACCGCCGCTGATGGTGTTGCGAGTCGTTTCATTTCCCGCAACAAGAATCTGATTGAGGAACATGGCGATTTCATCATCGGTAAGACGATCGCCGTCGATCTCAACACTCGACAACATCGAAATGACGTCTTCACGAGGCTCGGTGCGTGACGTGGCAACGAGGCGCATGAGCTCGGTCATCATTTCGGCACTGAGGCGGTTCTTGAGTTCTTCGTTGTTGAAGATCTCAGTGCCGGGAATTGAAGCTTCGGACCAGTCCCACACCTTGTCCCATTCGCTTTCCGGGAGCCCAAGAAGTTGTGCGATGACCTGAACCGGAAGCGGAACGGCAAGCGGCGCAACGATTTCTATCTGCTCGTTAAGGGGCAACGCATCGACAAGAGTTTTTGCGGCCGCGTGCACTGAATCTTCAAGCGTGCGAACAACCTTGCGGCCAAACGCCGGCTGTACGAGATTGCGGTAGCGAGTGTGGTCGGGCGGATCGGTGTGCATCATCGTTGGGGGAGTGGCGTAGTCGGCACCGATCTCGAATGTGAGAATGCCTTTGGCCGAGCGGAATGTGTCGGGAGCGGTTGACACCGCCATGCAATCGGCATGACGACTGGCCACCCAGAAACCCTGCGTGGCGTTCCAGGCAACGGGGTTCTGCTCGCGCAACTGGGCGTAGATGGGGAATGGATCATCGGTGTCGAGCGTGAAACCCATAAATAGATCGGTGAGTGGCTCGTGGACTTTGTCGGTGTTCGTCATATCGATTCCCCCAAAAGTGATGAGCGGAGTGTGGCCGTTGCGCCTGCCTTCCGCAAGACTGCCCCTATGACTGATGCCGCCGCAACTGATCGCCTCTATTTCCGCCAGCTGCTTGCCGGTCGCGACATCGCGACGGCCGATCCGCTCGCCCGCCAAATGGTGAACTTCGTTTACCTCATCGGCGATCGCGAGACCGGCGAAGCCGTCGCCATCGATCCGGCCTACGACGTGCAAGGCATTGTCGATGTGCTCGCTGCTGACGACATGAAACTCACCGGTGTGCTGGCCACCCACTATCACCCCGATCATGTTGGTGGAGAGATGATGGGTTACTCGATCGAAGGCGTGCATGAACTGCTCGACATCGTTTCGGTGCCGATCCATGTGCAAACCGAAGAAGCCGAATACGTGCGCAAGGTCACGAACCTCACCGACGTCGATCTCGTCACTCACAGCAGCGGCGATGTTGTGATGGTTGGCAACATTCCGATCGAGCTCATTCACACGCCAGGTCACACACCAGGCAGCCAATGCTTCATGCTCGACGGCGCACTGGTTTCGGGCGACACGCTGTTTCTTGAAGGTTGCGGTCGCACTGACCTTCCCGGTGGCGATCCGCTCGCGCTCTACGAAAGCCTCACGCAGAAGTTGGCGAAGGTGCCCGATGATTCGATTCTGTTTCCCGGCCATCTCTATTCCGCCGCGCCATCGGCATCGATGGGTGAAACCCGTCACGCGAACTTCGTGTTCCGGCCCAAGACGCCGGAACAGTGGCTGGCGATGTTTAGCGGTTGAGTCGCCGATGCGTGAGCGCTGGAAGTCGCTTACGGATCTCTGATTGCGCAGTCGCATCGAATTCCGCTTCAACGAACGTGTCGCCCTCGGGCCCAGCGTCGGTCAGCACTCGTCCCCATGCGTCAATGATCAGTGCGTGGCCATGACGGTCCGTGCCATCGGGGCTCGTTCCCCATTGCGCCGCCGCGATGATCATTGTTTGGTTCTCAACCGCTCTTGCCCGCAGCAACAGTTCCCAATGGTCGCGACCGGTTGCTTCTGTGAACGCTGCGGGAACAACGATGATGTCGGCGCCTTGGTCGGCTTCGGCCCTAAACAGTTCGGGAAAGCGAAGGTCGTAACAAATCGTGAGCCCGACGCTCAGTCCATTGATGTCGACAACAACTGGGTCGGTGCCACTCGAGAACGTGTCGGACTCTTTCGATCGAGCGCCTTCGATGTCGACATCGAACAAATGGATTTTGCGGTAGCGGCCAAGCAGAGAACCATCGGCGCCAACTGCGACTGAGGTATTGAATAGGCGATGGTCGTCGCGTTCGATGAACGATCCAGCGA
>JAEMTX010000082.1 GCA_016462055.1 Acidimicrobiia bacterium
CTTTCGCTTGGCCGATTCTTGGCTTCATGACGTGCTGGTCGATGTTGAGAACGCCGGCATCGAGAAGTACGCCACATCCTCGGTCGGAACGGGAACCAAGGTTTTGCTTGAGTTCGTCAGCGCCAATCCCACAGGACCGCTCCATGCGGGTCACGGACGCGGCGCGGCCTACGGCGATTCTCTTGCTCGCATCCTTGAACGCTGCGGCTACGACGTCGATCGCGAGAACTATCTCAATGACCGTGGAACGCAGATGCAACTTTTCGTTGCGTCGCTCATTGCGCGTCGCGACGGTACTCCACTTCCTGAAGGTGGCTATCAAGGGGAGTACATCGTCGATTGGGCTGCGGAATTGCCCGCCGATGCCGATGTCTTTGAATGGGGCGAAGAACGCGCGGTTGCCGATCATCGCTTAACGCTCAGCCGCATGAATGTCGAGTTCGACAATTGGTTTAGCGAAAAGTCAATGGTCGCCTCCGGAGCAATCGATGTGACATTGGCCGACCTACGCGAACGCGGTGTTGTTTACGAAGAAGGAGGCGCAGTTTGGCTGCGTTCGACCGATTACGGCGACGATAAAGACCGCGTGCTCATCAAGAGCGATGGTGAGTTCACCTATCTGCTCCCCGATATCGCCTATCACCGCGACAAGTTTTCGCGCGGGTATGACCTCCTTATCGATGTCTGGGGTGCAGACCACCATGGGTATGTGCCGCGCATGAAGGCCGCGATGCAATCGCTTGGGCATGACCCAGCAGAACTCGAATGCGCAATCATTCAGTTGGTCAACTTGCTGAAGGGCGGCGAACCGGTTCGTTTCTCGAAGCGAGCGGGCGACATCGTCGAGCTCTCCGAAGTCCTTGACGAGGTCGGAGCCGATTCTGCGCGTCTCACATATCTGCTTCAGTCGATCGATTCCACGCAGACGTTCGACTATGACGTCGTCAAGAGTCGTGCCATGGACAATCCCGTTTATTACGTCCAAATGGCGTACGCCCGGATCCAATCAATCTTCCGTGTTGCCGTGGAACGAAGCGTCGCCACTCTGCCGATCGCGCAGGTTGATCTGTCTTTACTGACTCATGAGCGCG
Organism: Acidimicrobiia bacterium; assembly: GCA_016462055.1. GTDB lineage: Bacteria > Actinomycetota > Acidimicrobiia > Acidimicrobiales > Acidimicrobilacustridaceae > Acidimicrobilacustris. The sequence continues at coordinate 1,092 of JAEMTX010000082.1, forward strand.
AACTTGAAATTCTTCGCGTGCTCTCTGAACTTCCTGACACGGTGTCCACTGCCGCCGTTGATCGTGCGCCGCACCGCATAGCAACGTGGGTGCGAGAACTTGCGGGAGCAGTGCACGGCTTCTACCACGACTGTTATGTAATGGGCGATGGTGTCTCGGGCGAACTCACTCAGGCCCGCTTGCATCTTGTTGAATCCGCATCGGTTGGTCTCGCAATCGGTCTCGACCTATTGGGCGTTAGCGCGCCGGACCAGATGTGAGGCACTGATGAACTCGCTTCCACTTTCACTATTGCCCGACACCGCCACGATTGGCGACAAGGGTCAGCTCATCATCGGTGGTTGCGACACGTTGGAACTGGCCGAACAATTCGGCACGCCGTTGTTTGTCTACGACGAAGCGCATCTTCGAGCTCGTTGCCGTGAAGCGGTCGCGGCGTTCGGGGTTGGGGTCAACTTCGCAACCAAGGCGTTTCTGTGCACGGCGATGGCACGACTTGCCGCTGAGGAAGGCTGCAACCTCGACGTCTCGACTGGCGGGGAATATCACGTGGCTCGCGCGGCCGGCGTACCGGCCGACCGCTTAGTTCTGCACGGCAATAACAAGAGCACCGCAGAACTTCGAACCGCGATGTCTGAAGGTATCGGGCGGATCATCATCGACTCGTTCGATGAGATCGACCGCATCGAAGTACTTGTGGCCGAGGGGCTTCCTGTGCCTCGAGCGCTGATCCGGGTTACTCCCGGGGTTGAAGCCCATACACATGAATTTGTTCGCACCGGCCAAGACGATTCGAAGTTCGGTTTTGGCTTGGCCAGCGGCCAAGCCGATGCTGCGGTACTTCGCGCAGCCGCTTCCCCAGCGATCGACCTCGTCGGCCTTCATGCTCACATCGGTTCGCAGGTGTTCGACGCCGAGTTCTTCGAGATGGCGATCGAAGTCATGGCGCCATTTCTTCAGAAGCACCAATTGCCCGAGTTCTCTGTGGGCGGGGGATTGGGCGTCGCCTATGTCGCCGGGGAGGAAGCTGCATCCATCACTGAATGGGGCGAGGTTGTGCGGGCAGCTTGTGCGGCCGCTGGCATCACTGCACATGTCACCGCCGAACCTGGCCGAGCGCTCGTTGCCCAAGCTGCGATCACGCTGTATTCGGTGGGCACCATCAAAGAGATCCCGGATATCCGTACCTATGTATCGGTCGACGGAGGCATGAGCGATAACCCTCGCCCAGTGCTCTACGGAAGTGGCTACGAGGCGTTTCTGCCGCGTGAAGTGGCAGCCGATCGAGATCGTGTCGTGACGGTTGTCGGAAAGCACTGTGAATCGGGCGACATCCTGGTGCGCGACGCGCTCGTTCCTGCTGATCTCGCCGTCGGTGACATTCTCGCCACACCGGTTACGGGTGCCTATGGGCATTCGATGGGGTCGAACTACAACAAGGTCACGCGTCCTGCGGTTGTCTTCGTTGCTGATGGCAAAGCTCGTCTCGTCGTTCGACGTGAAACCCTCGACGATCTGCTTCTCCTCGAGGTCGACTGAGGCCGCATTGTCGACTTCAGAGTTCGTCCTTATCGGTTTTGCGGTGCTCTTTTCATCGTTGATTCAGACCGTTACTGGATTCGGGTTCGCGCTTCTGGCTGTTCCGCTCATGTCGATGGCGGTTCCCACCGAAACTGCAGTAGTTATCGCCGCGACACTAGGAACGTTCGCAAGTGGTGGTCAGGCTTGGACTGAGCGCCATCACGGTGACCGTTCGACGATGAAGCGGCTCACTCTTGCCGCATTTATCGGTGCACCATTTGGGCTGGTGATTCTCAACGTCGCATCGTCTCAACAACTTAAGATTGGTTTGGTCGTCGTCATTGTCGTTTTTTTGATCGTGAACCTTCGTGGATTCAGACTCGAGCAGGCCAGTACGCCTATCGATCTAGCTGCTGGGTTTGTGGCCGGCGTGCTGAGTACGTCCTTGTCGACGAACGGACCTCCACTCGTGATGGCCCTGCACGCTCGGCACTTCTCTCCCCAGGGTTTTCGCGCCACGATCTCGTCGGTGTTTGTTGCCATCGGTCTGCTGTCGCTTGTCCTCTTCGCTGTCACTGGCTATTTCACGACCGATGTTGCCTGGTCGCTTTTGGTCGCAGGCCCAACTCTGGCACTGGGGTTCTTCCTTGGTCACCGGATTCGGGGTCATATCAATCCGGTGCGGTTCCGCTCTCTTGTGACCTTGTTGCTCGCTGCCACCGCCGTCGTCACCATTGTGAGCGTGATCGCGGGCTGATCCGAAACTCCGTCCAAGTCCACCGGCGGGCACCGGTAGCCTCTTAGCCGTGGATGAATCAGTTGTGCGTATCGGAGTTCTTGGTTGTGGAACGGTCGGAACGTCACTTCTCGCGCTCCTTGAGCGTCAGAGCGCAACGATTATCTCTCGTACCGGTCTGTCCCTCGAGGTTTCTCGCATTGCGGTGCGGGATCTTTCACAAAAGCGATCAGCAGTTGTTGGGGCCGACGCGTTCACCGACGACGCGCTTTCTGTGGTTTCTGATCCATCAATCGACATCATCGTTGAAGTGATGGGTGGGATTGAACCCGCTCGCGGCTTGGTTCTCGCTGCGCTCGCTGCAGGGAAACCTGTCGTCACTGCCAACAAAGCACTTCTTGCCGCCCACGGTTCTGAATTATTTGCTGCAGCCGAATCGGCGGGCGTCGACATTCTCTTCGAGGCCTCCGTGGCTGGAGGCATTCCGTTCATTCGTCCCCTGCGCGAATCGTTGCTCGCAGAGCCGGTAGTGCGTGTGATGGGCATCATGAACGGAACGACCAATTACATCCTTACGCGCATGAGCGAAGCGGGGGCCGACTACTCCGAAGCTCTCGCCGAAGCGCAGTCGCTCGGTTACGCCGAAGCCGATCCAACGGCCGATGTCGAAGGACACGACGCTGCTGCGAAGATCGCGATTGTGGCGTCAATCGCTTTTGGCGCGGAAGTGACAAGTTCCGATGTTCATTGTGAAGGAATCTCCAGTGTTTCGGCTGATGACATTTCCTTCGCCCAACGTCATGGCTACGCCATCAAGTTGCTCGCTATCGCCGAACGGTTTTCACTTCCGGGCGGTGATGAACTGTCGGCGCGCGTTCATCCCTGCCGTATTCCCAACGCTCATCCGCTTGCTGCGGTCCGCGAAAGTTTCAACGCGGTCTTTGTGCAAGGAGATGCCGTTGGCGACCTCATGTTATATGGGCGTGGAGCTGGCGGCGACCCGACCGCATCTGCGGTCCTTGGCGACCTCGTCGATGCTGCGGTGAACCTACAAAGTGGTGCGCACGCGTCACTTGGCACGTTTGTTCCGATGCCATTTCGTTTGAACGACGAACTCGACGCAGCTTGGTACCTCAGTCTTCGTGTAGATGACCGCCCAGGCGTTCTTGCCGCGATCGCTGGCGTGTTCGGGTCACATGGGGTTTCGATCGATTCGATGGAACAACATTCGTTATCAGGCCCCGAGACGGCCGCTGACGAAGCCCGCATCGATCTCATCATCCATCCCGCTCTCGAACGAGATGTACGAGCAACGCTTGTGTCGCTTAGTGAACTTGAGTCAGTTCGAAGTCTGGGGTCCACGATCCGCGTACTGATTGACGCAGGCACCTAATGGCGCCTCTCACCTACGTAAGCACACGTGGAGCAGCTCCGGAACTTGGATTCTCCGATGTTCTGCTTGCCGGTCTAGCGATCGATGGCGGCCTTTATGTCCCATCGGAGTGGCCGTCGCTAACGGTTGGTTCCCTCGATCGATTCGCATCGATGTCGTACGCCGAAATTGCCGTCGAAGTCATGTGGCCGTTTGTCGAAGGCTCCTTTGATCGCGACACATTCGAAGCAATCGTTTCAGACGCGTATGCGATATTCGGCGCTGAAGAGGTGGTGCCTCTCGTCGACCTTGGCGACAACTTCTGGCTCGCTGAGCTTTTTCACGGTCCAACGCTTGCGTTCAAAGACATCGCGCTTCAGCTTGTCGGCCGGCTTTTCGACGACGAACTCACCCGCCGGGGCGAAAAAGTCACGATTGTCGGTGCCACCTCGGGCGACACCGGTTCCGCGGCCATCGAAGCATTGCGCGATCGCCCCACTGCCGAGGTGTTCATCCTTCACCCTGCTGGGCGTGTCTCTGATGTGCAGCGTCGCCAGATGACAACAGTTCTTGCGCCGAATGTGCACAACATCGCCGTCGAGGGGACGTTCGATGATTGTCAAGACATGGTCAAGGCGCTCTTCGCCGATAAGAATTTTAGAGAATCGCGCAATCTTTCCGCGGTGAACTCCATTAACTGGGCGCGAGTCATGGCTCAGATGGTTTATTACGTCACCAGCACGGTTCGCCTTGGTGGCGGCGCGGGTCGGCCAGTTGCGTTCTCAGTGCCAACAGGAAACTTCGGAAACGTTTTCGCCGGTTATGGCGCGCAGCGGATGAGAACTCCAATTTCCCAGTTCATCGTCGCGTCGAACCGCAACGACATCCTCACGCAGTTCCTCACTACGGGAACGATGACAATCGGCGAAGTGCAACCAACCCTCAGCCCGAGTATGGATATCCAGGTGTCGTCCAACCTTGAGCGCCTGCTCTTTGAGATTCATGGTCGCGATGGTGCGGCAATTGCCGAACTCATGGATCGATTTCGTTCCGAGGGCACCGTGTCAGTCGACTCTGGTCGGCTCGATCTCTTGTCCGAGCATTGGGCCGCATCCCGGATCGACGATGCCAAGACGGCGGCAACGATCTCGGGGCTTTATGAGCAGACAGGGATGCTCATCGATCCTCATACCGCCGTCGGCCTCGCTGCCGCCAAAGCGGCCCGAACCGATGCATCGGTACCGATGGTGGTGCTTGCGACCGCTCATCCCGCGAAGTTCCCCGATGCCGTCGAGGCTGCGACTGGAGTTCGGCCACCCCTGCCTGAACACCTCTCCGACCTGTTCGATCGGCCCGAGAAATTCGATGTCTACCCCAATGATTTCGAGACGGTACGCGGCGCCATCGAGGCAACGCTCGATCGCGGCTGACCCGATCTACCCACTTGCGCCAGATTCGGGCAGAATGACGGTCCGATGAAATACGTGGTTTGTGTCCCCGATGGTTGCGCCGACGAGCCGCTCGCTGAGCTCGACGGACGAACCCCACTCCAAGCAGCGCGCATGCCCGTGCTCGATGCCATTGCGTCGCGTTCACTGGTTGGTCGCGCTGCGGTTATTCCTACTGGGCTTCCACCGGGATCAGACGTCGGAAACATGTCGATCTTCGGATACGACCCAGTGAAGTACCACACGGGTCGTGCACCGATTGAGGCAGCGGCACTCGGTCTCAAACTTCGACCCGATCAGGTCGCTTATCGCTGCAACCTTGCAACGATTGGTGACGACGGCACAATGATCGACTTCGCCGGTGGGCATCCGTCTACCGAGCGCGCCGCCGGGGCAATCGAAGCGATGCACAATGCGTTTGCCGACGAGGGCATTGAGTTTCACCGCGGTGTGCAATATCGCCACATCATGGTTACGCCCGCCGACTGGGCAGAAGCGGAATGTGCACCGCCTCACGACCTCACCGGCAAGCCACTCATTTGGCCAACCGGACCAGCGGCATCGAAACTTCAACGAGTCATGGACGCGTCGCGCGAAATTCTCGCCGATTTCGACATTGACGCAAACACGGTTTGGCTATGGGGCCAGGGTTTCCAGCCGCAAATGCCATCGTTCGAAAGTCAGTACGGGGTGAAGGCCGGATTAGTCACCGCAGTCGATTTAGTTCGCGGTCTCGGCGTTCTCACCGACATTGAAGTTGTCGAACTTGAATCTGCCACTGGTTGGTATGACACCGATTACGAAGGAAAACGCGATTGCGCGATCGACGGTCTTGACAATGGACTCGATCTTTTCATCGTGCATGTCGAGGCCACTGACGAGGCTGGTCACGCAGGAAATGTGGAAGAAAAAGTCCGAGCGTTAGAGAACTGGGATTCACGGATTCTTGCCGGGCTCGTGGAATCGCTCGATGCCAGCGGTCCGTGGCGAATGCTTATGCTCCCTGACCACGCCACTCCGCTGGCGCTTCGCACACATACGACTGATGCGGTTCCGTATTTGCTCTTCGACTCAACTGTCGATGGCCCGGGCGGCGAGTACACCGAAGCCGGCGTTGCCGGTCTGCCGATCGTCCCTGGCCATGAACTCATGGGGCGCTTGGTCGCTGGTTGAACTGTTGGTGTCGGAGTTAGAGCACCGCTAACCTCACACTGTCGATTGCGACCGCCTCGGCTGGTCCATCGTCTCACCGTCGTCCGACGGACCATCCATTCGACCGAGTGGATGACTCTCCTGCACCGCACTTCCGTTTTCGAAGATCCACCACTCTCATCCGGACGATTGCGTCTGGGAGAAACGAGTTTCCAATGTCCGAGAAGGACCAACGCGCAACGCTTGAAGCGAAAGATCGCGACGAGCTCATGACCATCGCCTCAACGCTTGGCGGCAAACCGGGCTCGAGAGCCAAAAAGGCTGATGTCATCGAGATGATCCTCGAACTCATTGCCGATTCTGAGCCCGCTGCGCCCAAGCCGCGTCGCGGTCGTCCACCGAAGGCTGCCGTCGTCGAAGACGCACCAGTCGACGAAGCAGTCTTCGAATTTGAAGAGGATGAAATTTCGTCAGAGGTCGATGACGCTGTCGCCGAAACCGAGAGCGCTACCGACGACGATGAGGTCGTGGCCGCCGAGGGGACTTCGCGTCCGCAGGCCGGAAGTGATTCCGATGGCGAGTTCGACGGCGAAGGTGGCGCGCGTCGACGTCGACGTCGCGGCCGCGATCGCGGAGGCGAACGCTCTGAGACCAGAACTGATGAACCGTGGTCAGGTGATCCCGTTGATGTTTCGGGCGTTCTCGATCTGCGAGACGAGGGTTATGGCTTCATTCGCGTAAGTGGCTATTTGCCAACTCGTGAAGATGTCTATGTCTCGGTGAAACAAACTCGACAGTTCTCACTTCGTCGTGGCGATGTCATCACGGGCACGAGCCGTCCGGCAGCACGGAATGAAAAAAATCCGGCGCTCCTCCGCATTGACACGGTCAATGACGGAACTCCCGATGCCGCTCGTGATCGCCGTCGTTTCGATGACCTCACGCCTCTTTTCCCCGACGAACGACTCACGTTGTCGTCTCGCGATGAGCCGTACAACATGACTTCGCGGATCATCGATCTACTGTCACCGATCGGAAAGGGACAGCGCGGACTCATTGTTGCCCCGCCGAAGGCAGGAAAAACAACGGTGATGAAGCAGATCGCGAAGTCGATCTCAGAGAACAATCCCGACGTGCATCTCATGGTGCTCCTTGTCGACGAGCGTCCAGAA
>JAEMTX010000266.1 GCA_016462055.1 Acidimicrobiia bacterium
TGAAAGGCGTATTCCAACTCACGCGTTTCCTTCATGCCGAACTCATCGCTGGAGCTTCGGCACCAGACCCGGCACGAGTGATCAACATTGGTTCGGTCGATGGCATTCATGTCCCGACTCTTGAGACCTATTCGTATTCCGCCTCGAAAGCTGCGGTGCATCAGCTCACTCGAGTGTTGGCCAAGCGTCTCGCTGGCGAGCACATCACGGTGAACGCAATCGCTCCAGGTCCATTTGAGTCGAAGATGATGGCGGCAACACTGGAAAACTTCGGCGACTCGATTAAGGCGTCGATCCCACTGCACCGCATTGGCGAACCTTCCGACATGGCCGGAACCGCCATTTTCTTGTCGTCGAAGGCGGGCGCCTACATCACCGGCGCGGTCATTCCCGTCGACGGCGGATTACTTCTCTAACCAAAGCTCAATCTTCACTGACTTAGGTCAGGAAGATGAACGACACAAGCATGCCTAGAACGAAGATCACGGCGAGTCCGCCGAGGATCTTCGTGAGCAACCCATTGCCCGGATGCATGAGGCCGAAATCGAGAACGTCCTCGCGGCTGCGCTTGAGCCGGTAGGCGTCATTCTGCGGCGTACCGACCTTGGGAAGGTGGTGCTGCGGTTTACGGGGCTTTTGAGTCTTCTTGTGGTTGGCCACGGCGAGACGATAGCCCCCTACGATCAGGCCCATGACCGATCTCGGGCCGATGCCTCCAACCCCTGACATCGGCCCAGTTGCGAGCGGCGCTGGCAGCCTGCAGCCCATCGCTCCCAACGTGTGGGCCTGGATCGGAACGGGCACCGGCAATGCCGGAGTCGTCATCGAAGACGACGGCATCACCGTGATCGACACACTGCTGGCGCCGTCGGTCGCGCGGGCACTCAATAACGAGCTCGCTGACCGCTTTGGTCTTCCCATCAAACGAGTCATCTTCACCAGTAGCCATCTCGATTCGGTTGGCGGTTCTGCCGTGTTCTGGATGGCCGCGCGCTACGGACGCACACAGACCAATGTGTTGCTTGATCAACCCGCGCCGATCGACGCGTACAAACGTCTTGCGCCTGCGTTCGCTCACGATTACGACACCAACCCTCGAACCGCCGAGGTTCCGTTCGCAACAAGGCCGGTGTCGCATGTTGTTGATGCCGCGGCATGGCTCACTCCGCTCGTTCTCGCTCTGCCGGTCAGCGGACAACAAGATGAGAACCTCGTAGTGCTTGTTCCATCAGCCGGAGTCATGTTTGCCGGCGCGTTCGTCAGCATCGGGACCACACCGAATGCATGGGATGGCGACCCCGTCACGTGGGCCGACACACTCGGTGAACTCGCCGATCAAGCCACAGTGATTGTTCCCGGCTACGGCCCTATCGGTGCACCGCGTCATGTGCAGCTCCTACAGGCCTACCTCTACGCGTGCGACGATGTGAGCGGTGACCCTTCCCGCATCCCTGACGGCCCTTGGGATGATTGGACAGGCCGCGATCTCGATGTTGTCAATGTCGAACGAGCGGTTCGTGTTGCGCAAGGCGACCGTGGTGTTCCCCGTACCATGCTCGAACGGCTGGGTATGGGGGACGACTAGTGGATGAAGCAAAAAGCAATCGCCCAGAAGATTGGGTCAAGCCCGAAGTCGAACGAGTCGCCGTTCCTGCTGCCACTGTTGTACTCGTTCGAAATGCCACCGATGGTGCCGGTGGCATTGAAGTTCTGCTCGCGCGGCGCAACTCAAAGATCTACTTCGCTGGCGGCGCATGGGTATTCCCCGGTGGCCGTATCGATGCCGAAGACCACGGTCCCACGTTCACCGGCGATCACTTCGACGAAACGCATGCTGAGTTCCTTGATGTAGCCCGTCGCGCTTGCGTTCGTGAAGCCGCCGAAGAGGCTGACGCCATCATCAGCGCAGATGATCTGGTGTTCATGTCGCACTGGACTCCGCCCATGGAAGCGCCAAAGCGATTCTCTACCTACTTCTTCATGGGGCCAGCTCCTACCGAAGTCCTGACCGCCGATGGCGGAGAAATTCACGAACTCGCATGGATGCGACCCGCAGACGCAATGTGCCGACGCAACGAGGGCGAGATCGAACTCATTCCGCCCACATTCATCACACTCGCGTTACTGGCACCATTCGCAACAACTACTGCCGCACTTACTCACTACCGAGATAACTCGCCCGAGTATTTCGTCACCAAGTTCACTCGGGCTGACGGCTACAACATTGCGCTCTACGACGGCGATGCTGGCTACGAGTCAGCCGATGCGTCAGTGCCCGGCCCGCGCAATCG
>JAEMTX010000002.1:0-13806 GCA_016462055.1 Acidimicrobiia bacterium
GTGATCATTGACCGCTTCGCGCCAAAGTTCGTAGATCGAGTCCGGCATGGCTTTCACCAGTCCAGCGGTTCAATGAACAGGTGAATGGTTCCGCCGCAGGTGAGACCAACAGCAAAAGCCTCGTCGTCGCTGTAGCCAAAGGTGACAAGCCGACGCTCGCCCGTCGAGAGGATGTCGAGCGCTTCTGAGACCACGGCGCCTTCAACGCATCCGCCCGAGACCGAACCAGCGACCTCACCGGTCTCAGCAACGGCCATCGAAGCCCCTGGCAGACGAGGACCCGAACCTTCGATATCGACAACGCGCGCAAGCGCCACCTTGTGACCGGAACGACGCCAGCGATCAATGTCATCCATGATCTCTTTCACCGATTCACCTCCGAGCGTTGCAGGACCGCCATTGATCGTACGGGGCGAGATCCGCATCCAGCGACGACCGTCGAGAGTCGGTCAAGGGCATCGAGCGAATGGCCCTCGATGAACTCGTCGATAAACGGCAGTGCCGCAGCCATTCCGCGAGCGAGTGGGGCATACCCATCAGTGGCTTTCAGCGGATTCACCCACACGATTTTGTGGGCGACACGCGACAGGCGCTCCATTTCCGAGGCCAAGAGTTCAGGGTCCCCTCGGTCCCATCCATCGGAAAGAATGACAAGGATTGCACCGCGAGCCATCCCCTTCGTGCCCCAATCCTCGTTAAAACGACCAATGCCTTCTCCAAGACGAGTGCCGCCCGACCAATCTTCCACCGAGCCCGCTGCTCGTTGCATGGCCTTGTCTGGATCTCGGGTGGAGAGTTCACGCGTGAGTCGAGTGAGACGGGTGCCCAAGGCAAACGCTTCAACCTTGGCACCGGCAGAGACTGCCGCGTGGGCGTAGCGAAGCAACGAACGGCTGTAACTTGCCATCGATCCGCTGATATCAGCGATGATCACAACCCGACGCGGCACCCGTATGCGCTGCAAAGTTCGGAGTCGAAGAGGTTCTCCCCCGGTTCGCAGTGACTCGCGAATCGTGCGGCGGAGGTCGAGCATTCCATCGGAACGACGCGACGGGCGCCGCCGACGGGAGGCGCGCGTAACTGCTGAAATGCGCATCGTTGCAATCAACCGGTCGGCTTCAGCACGCTCCTCGTCGTTCAGCGACGCGAAGTCCGCGGAATGAAGAGTCTCAGTTCGACTAAATCGCAACACTGCAACGTCGTCGGTTTCGACATCTGCAGAATCATTTTGTGCCGAATCGAGTTCTTCATCGTCGGCGATGATGGATTGATCGCTTTTCGTGATCGATGACTGTGAGAGAGCAATCTCTGTCCCCAGAATCCAATGACGGAAAACGAGGTCGTACAACTCGATCTCTACAGGTGAATGAGCCAGCGTTGCTCGACCCGCCCAGTACATCGACCGCAAATCGTTGTCGACAAGCTCGACCGCTTCGATAAAAGAAATCACACTTCCCACAGGGACAGCGAGACCTGCCGTGCGCAGCAGCGCAACGAGGTCAATGACGCCTTCGTCATTCATGAAACTGCGTTCAGCCCTCTCGCTGAGCCGCATCAACAAGCGCGCTGATTCCGTGCGCTCGAACTCGATCGGCATCTTCGCGATATTTCACGACTGCCCCAAGCGATGCATCTACAGACGCGACATCAATTTCGGTATGTCCGAGAGCGGTGAGGGCCATCACCCAATCAATGGTTTCAGCCACGCCTGGCGGCTTAAACAAGCCAATCGTTCGCAACTCGGCGACAAGAAGCGCCACCTGACGAGCAAGAACTTGACTCGCTCCCGGCACGCGCGAACAAACAATGGCGATCTCGCGGTCGCTATCAGGATGTTCCACCCAATGGTAGAGACAGCGTCGCTTCAACGCATCGTGGACATCACGGGTTCGATTCGATGTGATGATCACAATCGGAGCAACCTTGGCCCGGAAGGTGCCGAGTTCAGGAATGGTTACTGCGTTCTCTGCCAGCACTTCGAGAAGGAACGCTTCAAACTCATCGTCGGCACGATCGAGTTCATCGATCAGAAGAACCGGAGCAACCTCATGCCGATCAGAGATGGCGTCGAGAAGTGGTCGGCGGATGAGAAAGCGCTCGCTGTAGAGCTCGCTTTCAACAGCAGCAACGTCGGAACCAATCGTACCCGCGGCTTCTGCGGCACGAAGGTGAAGTAGCTGCCGCGGGTAATCCCATTCGTAGAGTGCCTGGGCGGCGTCAAGACCTTCGTAACACTGCAGCCGGATCAACTCTCCGCCAGTAAGGGCGCTAAGCGTCTTCGCTACTTCGGTCTTGCCTACTCCGGGTTCGCCTTCCAACAACAGCGGTCGCTTCATCGAGAGCGCAAGAAAGATGGCAGTCGCCAATCCTTCGTCCGCCATGTAACCGTTTTCGGCTAATCCGGCAACGACTTCCTGCACAGAAGTGGGGAGGGATGAACTCACGGTGGAGAGGCTACCGGCGGGTGGCTCCGCCGATCGAAGCCGGCTCAGGCCGTGGCCCACACAATGAGTTCTGCGCCCGCAGAACCTGCTGTGACCGCCTGCGCTGCTTCGCCGGTGAGTCGTACCGCATCACCCTGCTCGAGAGCGTTGTGGCCATTGAGTTCACCTGCACCGAGTGCCACAAAGACATGCACATGCACAGCCACGGGAAGAGAAACGGTCTCGCCAGGCTTCAACCGGCCAACCAACATCACCGCATCACGCTGATTGATACGAATCGCCGCTCCGCTATCGGCCCCGCCGGCGATGACAACAAGGCCACCGGCGTTCAGCAACTCGCTGACATCCTGCTGCTCGTAGCCAGGTTCGAGACCACCGGTGTCGGGTGGAACCCACATCTGTACAAAATGGGCTTCGACGTCAGGGCTGGGATTCTGCTCGGAATGACGAATCCCACGACCGGCGGTCATGCGTTGGGCAAGACCGGGACCAATGATTCCGTGATTTCCAAGAGTGTCTGAATGTTCAACTTCACCTGACAAAACCCAGGTGATGATTTCCATATCACTATGCCCGTGAGTGCCAAACCCGGTAGCAGGCGCGACACGATCATCGTTACTTACAACCAGTAACCCATGACCGGTGTTTGTCTGGTCGACATAGGAACCGAAACTGAAACAGTGACGAGAATCGAGCCAGCCGATTTGTGTCTCGCCTCGATCGGCTGCCTTGCGAATCTCAATCGTCATCGGTTGGTCAGGCCCTCAAGAAGAAGACATAAAACACCAAGAACATTCCGATTGTCACCCCAGCCGAGGCGACCAGCGTCCACTTCGCGGAACTTTGCCATCGCTGCTTGGTTGCAGGAACCTGGCGCGGTTTCGGATTGATCGGTTGAGTCATCGTGTCACCATCTGGCTCAAAGGCCGGTAACTGCTCGCCACACGCGCTCTGCGGTGTAGGGCATATCGAGATGAGTAACACCAAAGGGTGAGAGTGCATCGATGACAGCGCTTTGCACTGCAGGCGTGCCACCAATGGCTCCGGATTCGCCGATGCCCTTCGCCCCGAGTGGATTGACGGGCGATGGAGTTTCCAGCGGCACCAGATCGAAACTCGGGAACTCTGCGGCCGAACCGAAGGCATAATCGGCAAGGTTCGAGGTCTGAGGATTGCCCTCTTCGTCGTAGATCATGTGCTCGAAAAGCGCTTGACCAACACCTTGGGCAATTCCGCCGTGACGTTGCCCCTCCACGATCAAGGGGTTGAGGATGCGGCCGGCATCGTCACACGTCACGATGCGACGAAGCGTGGTTTTGCCGGTTTCGGTATCGACCTCGACGACAGCGATGTGCGCACCGAACGGGAAGGTCGCGTTCTCGGCGGTGAAGGTCAGAGCCGCCTCGATTGGAAGCCCCGTCGCTCCGGCACCGATCGGTCCGACAATGTCTCCGGCAGTACCGACTTCAGACCACGTCTTGGAAAGAGACGGCGTTCCCGCAACATGGAAAACACCACGATCGACATCGAGTTCAATATCGTCGACATTCGCCTCGAGAAGTTCGGCAGCAACAGCTCGTGCCTTGTCGACAACTTGTCCGGTCGCTGTCCAAACTGCTGAACCGCCAAGCTGCAGTGAACGCGAGCCCATCGTTCCGCCGCCTTGAGCGACACGATCGGTATCGCCAGCGACGACATCAATGTTTTCCATTGCGATTCCGGTGAGATCACTGGCCAGCATCGCCCATGCAGTGTTGTGGCCCTGCCCGTGTGACGACGACCCTGTGTAAACAGTGAGCCCACCCTTGTTGTCCAGGACCACCTTGGCGAATTCGCCTTGATTGCCTGCAGGACCAGCAGTGATTTCGACGTATACGGCAACGCCAATCCCGAGTTGGATCGGATCGCCAGCAGCGCGTCGCGCCGCCTGTTCAGCGCGTAACCCTTCGTAGTCAGCCTCGGCCAACGCAACGTCAAGCGCAGCGGCATAGTCGCCACAGTCATAGACCGCGCCGGTCGGCGTTGTGTACGGGAATTGGTCGGCGGCAATCAGGTTGCGGCGACGAAGCTCAACCGGGTCCATCCCGATTTCCGCAGCGAACAGATCGAAGGCCCGCTCAATGGCTGCGGTTGCTTCAGGACGTCCAGCTCCGCGATAGGCCTCGATCGGAGTCGTGTTCGTCATCACCGATTTCACGTTGCATTCGATTTTCGGGATTGTGTACGTGCCCGGCGCCATCGTGCGCGTCATAAACGGAAGAAATGTTCCCATACCCGGGTATGCGCCAACATCTTGAAGCACCGTGAGCCGGTAGGCCTCGACGGTTCCGTCTCGGGAGCCGCCAATTTCGATCTTATGTACCTGTCCACGCCCGTGCGGCATTGAGACCATGGACTCGCTGCGTGACTCAGCCCAGCGAACGGGACGATTGACCGTGCGCGCCACCCATGGCAGCAACATCTCATCGGTCTGAAGATTGATCTTGGCGCCGAACCCACCACCGACGGCAGGAGCAATGACATGCACCTGTTCCGGTTCGAGTTCGTAAACTCCGGCGATCTTGCCCTTGACCGAATGGGGAGCCTGCGTTGACGACCAAACAATGACGCGGCCTTCGTGCCAGACCACAGCGAGGCCGCGAGGCTCGAGCGGCGCAACTGCGACACGTTGATTCACGAGATCGCGCGTGACGACAACCTCACAACCATCAAACAATTCTTCTGTGTAGCCAAAGGGAACTTCTAATGCGATGTTGGATCCGTGTTCGGGGTGAAGGATCACTTGATCGGTCGCCGCAAAAACTGGATCGACAGCAACATCGAGTGGATCGAAATCGACAATGACGAGTTCGGATGCGTCTTCAGCAGCAGCTGCAGTTTCGGCGATGATCACGGCGATGGCTTCGCCAACAAAGCGCACTACGCCAGTGGCTAACCAAGGGCGAGCAAGAATATCGGGCACCATTCCAGGCAGGGCTACCGGCGCTGGTCCGAGATTTCCGGCTGCAGCAATATCGGCGGCCGTGAACACGGCCACGATCCCGGGAGCCTGACGAGCTTCAGAAACATCGAGTTCGGTGATACGAGCGTGAGCGATCGTTGAGCGCACGAAGTGGGCATGCAGCGCCCCTTCGAGCAGCGGCTCGTTCAGATCAGCGGTGTAGCGAGCTCCGCCAGTAAGGAACAACGGATCCTCACGACGCTGAACACGGGTACCCATCACGCTCATATGGTCCACTCCCCCTCGAAGATGCCAGTGCGGCTCCCTGAGGTTAGTTGACGCTTAAGCGCAACCTCTCAGCGAACGAGAGAGGATCCGAGACCCTCGAAGGGCCAAGAATCAGGGACTCGAACCGGGTCTCTGGCCTCGGGAAGCAGGTGGTACACCTCTTCACCGGCTTTGGCATAGCCGTATTGCTCTCGAGCCAGCCGTTCAATTTCCGCATCGGTCTGCAACGCATCGGCCTGCGCCTGCGCTTCGGCATTGGCCTGATCGAGGCTGGCCAAGCGCTGCTCGGCCGCAGCGGCTGTCCTGTGCTGATCAAGAAGCGTTCGAGTGGGAGCCAAGAACGCGACAACAACGACGGTGACGATCACCAAAATCACCGGGGTGATGACCCATCCGGAACGCAGAATCAGCGATCGCTTCCCTTTGGTGCGCTTGGGCCCAGACTTTTTCGCGCGCGTGTCCGAACGCTTTCGCGGCGCGGCAGAATCCGCGCGAGTTCGTCGGAACAAGCGAGACATGATTAGCGGCCTACCTGCTTGATGGCGGCTGCGCCCCAGTAGGCGGCGGCGTCACCAAGATCGTCCTCAATACGCAGCAATTGGTTGTACTTGGCAACGCGATCACTACGAGCCGGAGCGCCGGTCTTAATTTGACCGCAATTGGTGGCGACGGCCAGATCGGCAATCGTGGTGTCTTCCGTTTCACCGGAACGATGTGACATCACCGCGGTGTAGCCCGCACGAGTTGCCATCGCTACGGATTCGAGTGTTTCGGTCAGCGAACCGATCTGATTCACCTTCACCAAAATCGAGTTCGCTACGCCAGTTTCGATGCCTCTAGCGAGACGCTCGACATTTGTGACAAAGAGGTCATCACCAACGAGTTGCACCTTGTCACCAATGGCCGCCGTCAGCAGAGACCAGCCATCCCAATCTTCTTCTGCCATTCCGTCTTCGATCGAGACGATCGGATACTTCGTGGACAGTTCCTGGAAATAACCAACCATCTCAGCAGGCGTCAACGATCGACCTTCGCCTGCGAGCACGTACTTTCCGTCCTTGTAGAACTCGGTCGATGCGGCATCAAGGGCGATAGCGATATCAGTACCAGGCGTGAAGCCTGCCTTTTCTATTGCTTCAAGGAGCAGCTTCACTGCGTCTTCGTTAGACGCAAGGTTTGGAGCGAATCCGCCTTCGTCACCAATTGCGGTCGAGAGATCGCGATCGTGCAAGACCTTCTTGAGCACGTGATAGGTCTCGGCACCCCAGCGAAGTGCCTCGCTGAATGATGCAGCGCCAACCGGCATGATCATGAACTCTTGCATGTCGACGTTGTTGTCGGCATGCTCACCGCCGTTGAGCACATTCATCATTGGAACGGGAAGCACGTGTGCGTTGACGCCGCCGATGTAGCGATAAAGCGGGATTGCGAGATCATCGGCAGCAGCTCGTGCTACCGCGAGCGAAACTCCAAGGATTGCATTCGCTCCGAGCCGGCTCTTGTTGTCAGTTCCATCAAGTTCGATAAGTACTCGGTCGATGTCGCGCTGATCGAGTGCATCGAAACCAACAAGCGCGTCGTAGATTTCGTCGTCGACGTGAGCGACAGCATCGAGCACGCCCTTGCCCATGTAACGACTTTCACCGTCGCGAAGCTCAACGGCCTCGAACGCCCCGGTGGATGCGCCTGATGGAACCATTGCCCGACCCGTGGCTCCAGATTCGAGAATGACCTCTACCTCAATGGTCGGATTACCCCGGCTATCAAGGACCTCGCGGCCAGCGATGTGTTCGATGATGCTCATGGAATCGGGGGCTCCTCGTCAATGCGGTATCAGCCGCAGTTTTCCACGTCGGCGCGCGGGCCGTGGGGACGGTCAGAGACCAGCGCCTCTGTCTAGTTCAGCACTCCGAGCCGCATCGCGGTAGTTCACGGCTGCCGCGCGCAGAGCCGTTTCGGGATCAATCCCAGCACGGCGGGCCTCGTCGACGATGGCGAAGAGCAATAACCCGGTGGTTTGGTCATCAGCCGTGACGCCAAATCCTGCAATCGCCGCCTGAAGCGACGGGGCTACCGGCAACGCGCTTTGGTCGAGATCGGTGAGCGAACCGGCCTTCTTCTGGATCTTCAGTGCGTAAAGCAACGCTGGGATTGCATCAGGAACACCATCAAAAACACTTTCCCGACCTTTCTCGGCCTTTTTGATTTGTTCCCAGTTCCGCACCACCGCGTCAGCATCTTCGGCTTCGACATCGCCAAAGACATGCGGATGACGCGACCGCAACTTGTCGTGCACATTCAGGGCAACATCAGCGATCGTGAATTGGCCCGCCTCTGATGCCAACTGGCTATGAAAGAGAATTTGGAATAAGAGATCGCCAAGTTCCTCCTCTAAGTGTTCATAGCCAGTTCCTGCTTCGACATCGAGATGGTCGATAGCTTCAAGCACTTCGTAGGACTCTTCGAGTAGGTGGCGCCGGAGGGAATCATGAGTTTGTTCACGATCCCAAGGGCACTCAGAACGAAGCACAGCGACAAGTTCACTAAACCGCATCAGTTCCTGGGCAACAGGCGACGCCAACTCGGGTATGTAGATCGACGTGAGGTGGTCCGCTGTGACGCGATCGAGGTCCGTCCAAGGAATCTCTTGAACAACTTCATCGGGAAGACCGAGGCGCTGCAGCACCGTGATGGTTGCGTCTGCCGAAAGGCACGAATCAATTCCCGCGTCGAGTGCCAGTTTTACGTCGGAGAGCACGTCGGGGGAATCGCATTGTGCAACCAAGAGCGGTCCCCGCTCGCCGGCGGCATCGATGGCGAAACGGTGACCATCGATGATTCGCACTCCTACCGAAACCGGATCCACGCCGAGGCGTGCCCATGTGAGATCAAGAAATGACAGAGCCGGAATGATCTCGACCTGACAGCGCGGATCGGCAAGCAGGAGTTCAACGGTGCGCTCAGCAACAATCGGCGAGCCCGGCACGGCATAAAGAACTTCGCCTGACCGGCTCGCGGCTGAGATCAGTCGCTCGACAATTTCTGGATACACCGCATCGATATCTGAAGAGGTTTCGTAGACCTCGTCGAACGATTGAGCGTTCGCCATTATTGAGGCCGCAGGGTGGCGACGGGTGCGAACGAACTGTTCAGAAATCTCTTCGATCGCTTGTCGAGTCCCAACCGTGAGGAATTCAACGTCGCCAGGGCCAAGTCCAATGATGACGACCCGTGCGGTCATGATCGGCAGATCACTGCCGTGGAAATCCGGCGATCGTCGATGTCGTTGTTGATGTTGCGCCCAACGGAGCAACGATCTTCGCCGTCGCCGTGTCGAACTGTCCGTAACGTCCGTTGACCGAGATCTGCGCGTTTGCAGCGATGCGCGCAAGTTCAGCGTTGACAATTGCCTCGGCATTATCGGTCACGGCTATTTTGATCGACTCTTTGAGTTGCTCAAATGTCAACTTGCCACGAGCTGTTACCAAGATCAGGTGATAGCCAAACTTTGTTTTCACCGGCGCACCAACCACACCGACCTGCTGGGTCCACGTGGCATTGTCGAATTCGGTCACGAATGTTCCGACTGGACCGCATGGAAGTGCTCCGCCTGCCGTTGCCGAACCAGTGTCCTGAGACTTCGCTGCAGCAAGCGCTGCGAAATTCGTGGTTCCACTGAGTTGCGACTGGATGTCCGTGATTGAGGCCAGCGCCGTCGCGTACTGCGCATCGGTAGGAGCAGCGTTGCCCGATCCGGCGCCAGCAAGAACGAGGATGTGGCTCGAACAAACAAGGTCGCCCTGGTACTGGTCCTTCGTTGACTCATACAACTTTCGCAGTCCATCGTCGGTCTGCGCGTCAGCAATGACAGCAGCGCTGAGAACGTTCTGCGCGGCGACACCCTCGATGAGGGTGTTTTGATACGAGACCGGAAGATCGCCGAAGACCGAGCTTCCGCTGCCATTCGTGAAGTTCTCCACCAACAGTTCCTTCGCGGCAGCACGATCGGCATCAGTCACAGTGAGACCGCGTTCGTCGACCCCGAGTTGAGCCAATTGGAGACTGAGTTGATCATTCAGAAATGCGGCGGTGTAGGAGGTCGCCCATGAATTGCCATCGGCGGAACGAAGAGAACTTCCCCCGCCCGAACTCTCGTAGACCTTCGAGAAGGCTTCGATCTGAGACTGAAAGTCGCTGTCAGATAATGACCATTTGTTCACCGTCATCGCCGTCGGGTTGACAGCTGAGCATGACGAGCCAATCAAGGCGATCACGAGGGCGAACAAGAGGGCAACGATGGAGATACTGCGCGTCGTCTTCACAAGGTTGCTCACACTAACGGAGCCAGACGACGGCTTGACAGTCATGCCTCATCGGGCGGGGCGAGATCCTGGAACGCCGAGATGAGGTCCTCGACAATCGAGCCAGCCGACGCAAGATGAAGTTGAAGGTGTTGCGCTTCAGACTTATAGACCGAGCCCTTGTAGAGCCGGTCGAGCCTGATTGTGGCTGATGTCCGCAACGACAGGGGTGAGATCCGAGCCACGAACTTCGGGCCGCCGAACCCCGGACCCTTTGTGACCGATATATCGGTCACCCCAGTACGAACACATTCAGCGCGCAATGTCGCCACGGCAAGCAGTGCATCGGCGTCCGCTGGTACCGGCCCATACCGGTCTTCCCATTCGGCCCGAATATCGGCAACTTCATCGCTAGATGTGACTCCGGCAAGTCGCCGGTAGGCCTCGAGCCGAAGATCTTCTCTCTCGACGTAATCGGCGGGAAGCGATGCGTCGATCGGGAGTTCAAGTTTGATTTCCACCGGCTCGGGAATCGATTCACCCTTGAGTTCGGCAACTGCCTCAGTGACCATCTGGCAATAGAGGTCGTAACCAACTGCGGCGATGTGTCCACTTTGGCCAGTGCCGAGCAAGTTGCCGGCACCGCGAATCTCGAGATCTCGCATTGCAATTCGGAAACCTGACCCGAGTTCCGTCGCTTCACCGATCGTTCGGAGCCGTTCGAAGGCTTGCTCGGTAAGCACACGATCGGGAGGGAAGAACAGATAGGCATACGCGCGACTACCGGAACGGCCGACACGACCGCGTAGCTGGTGAAGTTGGCCGAGTCCCAAGAGATCGGCCCGATCAACGACCAACGTGTTCACCGTGGGCATATCGATACCCGACTCGATGATGGTCGTACAAACAAGAACATCGAATGCACCTTCCCAAAAATCCAACATAACTTTTTCGAGAGTGCCTTCATCCATCTGTCCGTGAGCAACAGCAATACGCGCTTCTGGGACAAGCTCCGAAAGGTGCGCCGCGACACGATCGATGTCCTGAACACGATTGTGAACGAAGAAGACCTGGCCTTCGCGAAGCAGTTCGCGTCGGATTGATTCAGCGACAGCGCGTTCGTCGTATTCACCGACATAAGTCAGGATCGGTTGACGCTCGCTCGGCGGCGTATTCAATAATGTGAGATCACGAATACCGGTGAGGCTCATTTCCAGGGTTCGCGGAATTGGAGTAGCCGAAAGCGTGAGCACATCAACACCCACTTTCAGACCCTTGATCGCTTCTTTGTGGGAAACGCCAAATCGTTGTTCTTCGTCGACCACGAGCAGTCCAAGGTCTTTGAAAGTGAGATCGCCACCAAGAAGACGGTGAGTTCCGATCACCACATCGACATCACCTGATTCCAGACCGGCAATAACTTTTTTCGCCTGAGCATTCGTAAGGAATCGACTCAGCATTTCGACGCGTACGGGATAGCCCGCGAATCGTTCGCTAAAGGTCTGCAGATGTTGCTGGGCCAGAAGCGTCGTTGGCACAAGGATTGCTGCCTGTTTGCCATCTTGCACAGCCTTAAAGACCGCGCGGATCGCGACTTCGGTCTTCCCGAATCCGACATCGCCACACACAAGGCGATCCATTGGGGACTCCCCTTCCATGTCGGCTTTGACTTCATCAATCGCCTTCTTTTGATCTGGAGTGGGTTCGAAGGGAAATGATTCTTCGAGTTCGCGCTGCCATGGCGTATCGAGACCGAAGGCATGGCCCCGAGCGTGAATCCGCTTTTGATATAACACCACGAGTTCTTGCGCGATTCCCGTTACGGCTTCACGAACGCGAGCTTTATTTTTTTGCCATTCGCCGCCCCCGAGCCGACTCAAACTTGGCGAGTCACCGCCGGTAAAGGGTCGCACGGCATCAACCTGATCGCTTGGGACATAAAGGCGATCGTCTCCTCGGTATTCAAGAAGTAAATAGTCGCGCTCAACGCCACCGATCGCTCGTTTCACCATTCCGCCGTAGCGACCAACGCCATGTTGGTAATGCACGACAAAATCGCCAGGTGCGAGGTCATCGAAATGGCCTTGTGCCGCAGCTTTGCGTGGACGAGCCCGACGGTGCGCACGGCGACGACCGGTGATGTCAGATTCGGCGAGGAGTGCAAGCCCTAAATGAGGAAATCGAACGCCGCGTTCTAACGGGGCGACGACAACATGCCCACCGGGCAATGAAAGGTCTTCACGACCGCGCTCGTCAAACGATAGGTGTACTCCTTGTTCGCCGAGTAACGCGATGAGCCTGTCTGCCGATCCGCTTCCATCGGCAGCAACAACCACGGTTGCGCCGTCGGCGAGCGCCGCGCGCAACTGATCAACAAGAACCGTGCCGTCGCCAACGACTGGATCCCACCCCGACGCCCCAACAACTGGGGTATTCGGAGAATCAGGTATGTCGAGGACCGTCCACATTGGCGCATTCGTGCGGCCAAGTAATCGCTCGAACGGAACATGCAATTGAGGAAACGATCCTTCGGCGCCCCATGTGCGCGAAAGCGACGCTTCAAGATCTTGTTCCTCGGCGAGGATGTCTCCGGCGCGGTCGCGCATTCGACGCGGTTCTATCAACAAGATCTGAACATCATCTCGGAGCAGATCAAAAAGCACGTCTGGGTCGTCGGCGTTGTCGTCAACGAGCCATGGAAGCCAACTCTCCATGCCATCAAAAATCTGGCCTTCCGATAACCGTTCCCATTGCTCACGACCCCACGGCTGAGTACCCACAAGCGCCGCCGCACGTTCACGAACTTCATCAGTCGGCAGCAATTCTCGACACGGGAAAATCGTCACTTCGGCAATCGACACCGTCGCTCGTTGATCGGCAATAGAAAATTCAGTGAGGCGATCGACTTCGTCTCCCCAAAGGTCGATTCGCACCGGAACATCGGCGGTGCTGGGATAGATGTCGACAATCGAACCTCGGACTGCGACTTCACCGCGGTGCTCAACCTGCACCTCTCGGCGATATCCGAATCGCACGAGTTGTTCGATCAGCGCTACGGGATCGGCGACATCGCCCACACCGATGGTGATGGGTTCAATCTCGCCGACATGAGGACCTAGCCGCTGAACAAGAGCGCGGACGGGAGCCACAATGACCGCCGGGGCTCGCTCGGGCTCGTGGAGACGCCACAAGACCCGCGATCGTCGACCCATGGTGTCAATTGCTGGGCTCACTCGTTCGAACGGCAATGTCTCCCAAGCCGGGAAGAGTTCGACCTCCTCAGCGCCGAGAAAGGCCGCTAGGTCATGCACGAGACGCTCGGCTTCTGCGGTCGTGGGTACGGCAACTACGACAGGACGGCGATCGGCCCGATCCACCAGCGACGCAATCGTGAGAGCACGAGCAGGTTCAGGGATGACGATTGAGCCCTCTCGGCGGCCAAGAACCGAAACGATCGCAGGCTCATCGGCCAGCATCGGGATCAGATCAGACAGAGCCATGGGACCTCAGGACACGCGCGTATGCCCGGCACGCAGTGAGCCGGGGGTGAGTCCATGAGACTACCAATCGGGTGCGGAACTCTCCGTCGAGGGAGACGCCGGGCACACCGTTCAGGTTTCCGCAATGAGAATCTAGACATCGGTGATTGCGCCGAGGGGTCCGATGGGTGTCAACTAGCCGGAGTATGACCGCACCCTCAAAAAGTCAGAGTTCGACCGGACCCGCACCACTGCCGCCTTCCACTCGAACCTCCATTCCCGAAAGTCGGAGTTTCCGGTTTAAGAATCGATTGCTCGGCCGTCCTCTTCACACCGATCAACTTGAACACGAG
>JAEMTX010000002.1:13816-30365 GCA_016462055.1 Acidimicrobiia bacterium
GATGCACTTTCCTCTACCGCATATGCAACAGAAGAAATCCTTCACACACTTCTCGTTGTCGGCGGCGTTGGCATGCTCGCCTTCGGCAAGGTCATGCCGATCACGATCGCAGTCGTCGTCGTTCTTGTCATCGTCATGTTCAGTTACCGACAGACGATTAAGGCCTATCCATCGGCTGGCGGCGCGTACATCGTCACGAAGGACAACCTTGGAGTACTCCCTGCTCAGGTCGCAGGCGTTTCGCTTCTGCTCGATTACATCTTGGTCGTGGCCGTTTCGGTTTCCGCCGGAACAGCTGCCCTGTACTCCGTGTTTTCGGAGCTCTACCCCTACCGAATTCCGATCGCGCTGTTTTTCATAGCCATTATCGCCATCGGCAACCTCAGGGGCGTGAAGGAATCGGGAAAGGTATTCGCCGTCCCTACCTACGCGTTCGTTGCTGCGATGTTCATCATGATCAGCTTCGGCATCTACAAAGCCACGATCGGGGGCGGTCTCGACCCAATCCCTCTTGATCAACTCGACCCCACACAGATTCACGAGGCCGAGGGTGTTGGCGTAATCGGCTGGTTCCTCCTCCTACGAGCGTTCGCCTCAGGCGGCGCCGCGCTCACCGGCATCGAGGCCGTTTCAAACGGCGTACCTGCATTCCGCGATCCAACATGGAAGAACGCCCGTTCAACCCTCATGGTCATGGGCACAATGCTCGCATTCATGTTCCTCGGCGTTTCGTGGCTTGCCTCCCAACTCGAAACCATCCCGGTCACAGGCAAAACCGTTATCGCCCAGATTGCTGACGCGGTCTACGGGAGCAGCGGATTCGGACAGGCCATGTTCGTCTTTACGCAGTTCGCCACAATGCTCATCCTGGTCTTGGCCGCAAACACTGGTTTTGCCGATTTCCCCCGTCTTGCTCATTTCCAGGCTGAGGACTCATTCCTGCCTCGCCAACTCACCAAGCGAGGCCATCGGTTGGTCTTCTCCAACGGCGTCCTTGCGCTTTCTGGTGCCGCCGCGGCGCTGGTCCTCATCTTGGGCGCCGACGTCACCAAACTCATTCCGCTTTATGCAGTGGGCGTCTTCACAAGTTTCACGCTGTCTCAGACAGGAATGGCCCGCCGCCACCTTCGCCTTCGCGAACCCGGTTGGAAAACTGGCCTAGCCATCAATGGGGCAGGCGCGCTGACCACAGGCCTCGTCACGATCGTCATCTGTGCCGCAAAGTTCTTTGACGGTGCATGGGTGATCATCGCCATCATCCCCATATTTTGTTGGGTAGTCGTTCGTCTGAACCACCAGTATGAGGCAGAGAAGGCAGAACTCGAGGGTGACGCAATTTTGGCCGCTACCGCATCGATTCTTCGTCGTCACGCCGTAGTTGTTCTCATCGACAGAATCGACCGCACCTCGGCTCGTGCGATCCAATACGCCCGCACACTCCACCCAGATCGACTTTGGGCAGTTCACATCGCAGTCGACGAAACCCGTGCAGCCGAACTCGCCGCTGAGTGGAGCCGCCTTGCACTCAAACAACTCCCGCTCGACATTCGCGAATGCCCCGACCGACGAATTAACCGCACTGTGCTCGAGGTCGTCCACGAACTCGCCGCCGATGGAGATACTGAAGTTTCGATTCTCATTCCGCGTCGTGAATACCGTTCGCGTTGGCATCGTTTACTTCACGATCACACTGCCGATGGCATTGCCAAGGCTCTTAGTGATGTCCCCCATGCGAATGTGACTTTTGTTCCGTATCACCTCACCAAAACCTCTAAGGGACAGCACCTCCAAAAGGTTGAACACGGCGCGGTTTCTGGCACGTCAGACATTCATAACTGAGATGGCACTTTTCACACGGAATTCAAAGCGGATAGAAGCCGAACGTCTCGCCGAGACCCACGCTGCTTTCGATGAGCTCGGTCATCGCTCCCTTGCTGGAGTGATGCCGATCAGCGACATTGTCTGGCGCGAGCACGTCAAGGTTGCGGGCCGAGTGAAGGCGCTTCGGATTCAGCCCTGGGCGGAACAAATCGCCAGTCTTGAACTCACTCTTGCCGATTCCACGGGTGGGGTCACGGTGGTTTTCATGGGCCGGCGCACGCTCGGCGGCGTGAAACTCGGTACACATTTAGTTGTTGACGGCATGGCCAGCGAGCACCATGGCCTGCTCACGATTCTCAACCCCGCGTACCAACTGCTACCGCGGCAAGTCACACTGCCGTTCTAAGCAGCCCTCGGCGTAGTGGCGAGAACCTCGTCAGCACAACCTCCGACTTAGGCAGTTCTTGCGTTCACGCGATTCATCGCAGCATCGGCGCCATCGCTCACGATGAGTTCCACTGCATCAGCGGCGATTTCAATCGCAATATCGAGCAGTTCACGATCGGCCTTACCAACGCGCTTTAGAACGTGATCGGCGCCATGCTCTTTGCTCGGCGGCTTTCCTACGCCAATGCGCACCCGAACAAATGAGTCGTCGTGAAGGTGAGCTTTGATCGACCGCAGACCATTGTGGCCAGCGAGTCCCCCGCCAATCTTCACTCGCACTGTGCCGGTTGCAAGATCGAGTTCATCGTGGACGATGACAAGCGCTGTTTGATCTTCAATGCCAAAGCGACGGACCAGAGGCGATACCGATTCGCCGGAAAGGTTCATGAATGTTGTCGGCTTGGCCAGAGCCACGCGCTTCTGACCAATTCGTACCTCGTCTACGAGGGCGCGTTCCTTGCCCGATTTCAGGCGGCCGCTGTGGCGGCGTTCAAGCAGGTCAATAACAGCGAAGCCCACATTGTGGCGCGTGC
The DNA here is from genome assembly GCA_016462055.1 of Acidimicrobiia bacterium. Taxonomy (GTDB): domain Bacteria; phylum Actinomycetota; class Acidimicrobiia; order Acidimicrobiales; family Acidimicrobilacustridaceae; genus Acidimicrobilacustris. The sequence goes on from JAEMTX010000002.1 coordinate 16,618, forward strand.
CATCGAACTCACTTCCGGGATTGCCTAAACCGACGACGAGAACGTCAGCCGGCGTGCCGCGTCGGGGGCGATTGCCACCCCTGCCGCCAAAGGCCACTTACTCGGCGTCGTCAACGGCTACTTCAGCCGCCGGCTCACCCGGTACAGGAGTTTCTCCAGCTTCGCCAGCTTCGGCACCATCTTCAGCGGAGAATCGAGTCGCAAGACCAAGCACGAGCTGAATGCTGTCGTCAATGTCGGTGGTGACTCCGGCGGGCATGGTGAGCGTTTCAACGGTGATGGCGACACCGATGTCGAGGTTCGTAATGTCGATTTCGATCTGGCTCGGAATGTCAGCAGGCTTGGCCTTGACGGTGAGCGACTTGAGCGGCTGATCAACGATGCCTTTGCGGGCCTCAACGAGCTTCGCTTCACCAACAAGGATGAGCGGAACTTCAACGGCCACGGGAGCGTCGGGGTCGACACGCAGGAAATCGATGTGCAGCACGTTGCGACGTACAGGGTGACGCTGAAGATCCTTGATGATGGCAAGGTCCTTCTGGCCATCGACATCAAGGGTGATGAGAGCGTTCAGCCCAGCTTCGGTCGTGAGCGCACGACGCAGATCGGGCCACGGCACAGAGACAGCGATTGCATCGCGGCCTAAGCCATAAACGACCGCAGGCACGAGACCGTCGGTGCGAAGACGGGTCGATGAGCGGGAACCGGCGATACGTCCGGTTGATGCGGTGAGGGTGATGGCCATGATTTGGGGGCTCCTGGAGGCTGCGCTGGTGCGCGCCGTCGGCTGACGTTCGTGAAACGGGTGGCAATCCTACCGATCTGCCCCTGAGAAGGCGAACTCGCTCTTCATGAGGCTGTTCTTGGGGGGGCTTCGCTACTCAGCGGCGGACTCGAACGCCCTCATCCATACCTTTGCCCATCCCGACATCGGTCCACGAAATAGGCGGACTTGGCCAGGCAACGGTGCGGTGATCGCGCCGCTCTCTCAACGCGACCAGAAATCAGCTTTGGTTATGACCGTCGAAAATTTCGCTGACAGAAGTGTCTTCGAACACCGCGTCGATCGCATCGGCGATTATGCCGGCAACCGAAAGCACTTCGATTTTGTCCGACTGCTTTTCAGGCGGAAGCGGAAGGGTGTTGGTCATAACAACTTTCGAAATACACGAATCGTTCAAACGCTGAATAGCGGGACCGCTGAATACGCCGTGTGTGCACGCCGCGTAGATCTCGGTCGCACCGCGAGCCTTGAGTTGTTCAGCTGCAGCAACGATCGTTCCGCCGGTATCGATCATGTCGTCGATGAGAACGCAGATACGCCCATCGACTTCACCGACAACGTCACGGGCTTCGACGGTGTTCTTCTGTCCCTTGACGCGACGCTTATGAACGATTGCCAGATCGGCATGAAGTTGATTGGCATAACGCTCAGCAACTTTCACGCGACCAGCATCGGGAGAAACGATCACAAGGTCATCGCCGAGACCAGCCATGTAATCGACCAGCACCGGCATTGCGGTGAGGTGGTCGACAGGCCCATCGAAGAAACCTTGGATCTGACCGGAGTGCAGATCGACAGAGATGAGGCGCTTTGCTCCAGCGGCCTTGAACATGTTGGCGATCAACTTCGCGGTAATCGGTTCGCGACCTTCGGATTTTCGGTCCTGACGCGCATAGCCATAGAACGGAGCGACAGCAGTGATTCGTTTCGCTGAAGCTCGCTTGGCGGCATCAACCATGATGAGCTGTTCCATGATCGCGTCGTTAACGGTCATTTTTCCGGAGCCGACATGTGATTGAATAATGAACACGTCAGTACCGCGCACCGATTCGCCAAAACGCGTATGAAGTTCACCGTTGGCGAATTCTGCAAGATTCGCGTCGCCTAGTTCGACACCGAGGCGTTCAGCAATTTCTTCGGCAAGCGGGAGATTGGCCCGACCTGAGACGATATGCAGTCGCTTTTTGGTGACGAGTTCCATTCGGTTTCTTTCGCCGGTGCGTTGTTTGGTCATTCTGTTAGTGAAGTGTAGAACGGTCCGGGCCGGGCGCCGTCAGAAACAATCGCTCCGGGTTCGAGAACTGCAAATGGACCGAGGCGGACATCGTCGCCGATGTCGGCTCCCCTACCAACCGAATTTTCCACGACTGATCGAGCCCCAACTCGGCAATCGACCAACCGGGTGTTTGGTCCGAGTTCGGTCCCGGCCCCAATCACACACGAACCCTGCAGGATCGTGTCGGGAAACAAGGTCACGTCAGCAGCGAGCTCGACTGTCGTATCGACATAGGTGCGTCCGGGATCGACCATCGTGACTCCCTTTCGCATCCAAGCCTCGTTCGTGCGGCGGCGCAGCTCCATCTCGGCCGCAGCCAGCTGCAAACGATCATTCACTCCGGTGGTATCCGACGCATCTTCGGCAACAACTGCAGAGACGCGATATCCCGCCGAAGCAAGCACCTCGACGACATCGGTGAGGTAGTACTCGCCCTGTGCGTTCTCGGGGGTGATTCGGCGCAATGCTGGACCAAGGACGCTGGCCCGGAAACAATAAATCGACGTATTGACCTCAGTGATTGTCAACTGCGCTTCTGAAGCATCAGCTTGTTCGACGACGCGGTCGACACGGTCATCTCGACCACGGACGATGCGTCCGTACCCGGTGGGATCGGTCACTCGGGCGGTGAGCAATGTGCACGCAGCATCAGTGCTCTGGTGCGTCGCAAGCAGCGCAGAGATGGTCTCAGCGCGCAGGAGCGGCGTATCGCCGGGGAGCACGATGATGTCGGCGTCGACGTCATCGAGTTCTTCAGGGCTGAACGCGGTGAGGGCGACACCAACAGCGTCACCGGTGCCGCGTTGGACTTCCTGTTCCACGAATTCGAGCGAGACATTTGGAGCCTCGTCGAGCAATTTCTTGGTCACACGCTCGGCACCGTGACCGACGACCACAACAGCCCGGCCAACCTCGCATCCAGCGAGCGAATCGAGCACATAGAGGACCATTGCCCTTCCGCACAATAAATGCAGGGGTTTCGGACGCGAAGAGTGCATTCGAGTGCCTTCGCCAGCGGCGAGCACGATCGCAGAGAGCGGCCTCGGGGACATGCATATCTTTCTAGTACGGTCTGCCTCGCCTTCCGGGGCCTCACCTTTCGGGGGTGGTGTAATTGGCAACACGGCTGGTTTTGGTCCAGTCATTCGGGGTTCGAGTCCCTGCCCCCGAGCTTTTCCGCTTCCACCGGTCACAATCTCCCCGATCGGCGGCCGCGAGGAGGTCGTTTCGCATAAGAGAGCCCCGGACCGCTACAGTCGCCGCGCCATGGGATCTCTTATTAAGAAGCGCCGCAAGCGCATGCGAAAGAAGAAGCACAAGAAGATGCTGAAGCGAACTCGCTTCCAGCGTCGAGCTGCAGGTAAGTGAGCTCGGGCGTCCCTGACGCCCTTTGTGCCCATACTTCTCTTTGACTCCACCCGGCCCGAGAGCCGGGTGGGTCCGCATACGGGCCCACTCTCCAGGACCTCGCAGGCGGTCAAGAATCTCCGCTTCGGTCCGAGAATGAACTAACGAGCTGGGCTCGTGTGCGCCACGACTCGGCCCTCGCCGGGATAGTCACCTTCCACGAACCAGGTCGAGCCTGAACCGGCGAGACGAGGCCGGATTCCGGCGGCATCGCCAAGCTCATCGCGCCAACGGGCCAATTCAGGAGCAACAACTAACGCTGCAGGCTCGAGATCGTTGCCGTTGTCTCCCGATGGTCCGCCCAGATCGTCCCAAGCGCGGTAGACCGCCGGCGTTGAACACATCACCGGCGGAGTGAGCAGTGTGAAGACCCGCTCTTCAAAGGGCAATTGTTCGATCAGTTCACCGATGCCTTGGACTCGTGCGTGCCCGCCGACAACACAGAATGCGACGTCGGCCCCAAGCGATGCCGCGGCAACCGGATCACTGTGGCCAGCCCAATGGAGAATCGCAGCGGCATCGGCGGAACCACCTCCAAGCCCAGCGCCAGCGGCAATAACTTTCTCGATCCGAACACTCACGTCGCTACCGACGTGCCGAAGCGCCCGCGAAACCAGATTGTCGGGGCCAAGGTGCAGCTCGTTTCCTTCCGAATCGACAAATTCGACGACCGGCGATTCTGCTTCTGTCACAAAAAGCCAATCACCAAAATCGAGTGACACCATGTCGGCATCAATGAGATGGAAACCGTCATTGCGCCTACCGACGACTCGCAGCGAGGTCGTCAGCTTGGCTGGCGCAAAGAGTCGCAAGATTTCCTCAGACATGGCACCCATCGAATCACGCCTCGGCGTGTACCGCGGCGGTTAAGGCGCCCCACTGGACGATGTCGAGGCGCTCAGGGCGATCTGATGGGTCAATCCCTGCGGCCTCGAACTGCTCGGGTGTGACTTTGGTCGAAAGCGACCGACGCAGCATCTTTCGTCGTTGACCGAATGCAGTGCGCACAAGATCCATCAGTGCATCGTGATCGACGTTGACGATGGGTTCAGATCGGCGCTGGATCCGAACCATTACCGATTCAACCCTCGGTTGAGGAATAAACACCGTGGCCGGGATTCTGGCCACAACGGAAGCCGTCGCCCAGAGGGCCAACTTCACCGAAGGAATGCCGTAGGTGCCATCGCCAGCGCCAGCGGCGAGGCGCTCGCCAACTTCGCGCTGAACCATGACAAGCATCGTTTGGATCTGCGGAACGTCATCGAGCAGGTCAAGAACGATCGTCGTGGCAACGTTGTAAGGAAGATTGGCCACAAGATTCCAGACGCGATCTGCTGGCAAGACCTCGGCCCAATCAAGTTCGAGCGCATCGCCGTGCACGACGCGCACTCCGAGTGGCTCGACGGTTTCCGCAAGAACAGGAAGCAAATGACGATCGAGTTCAACCGCAACAACGTTTGCGCCAGTCGCCGCGAGTTCCGTCGTAAGCGAACCAACGCCTGGACCAATTTCGACAACGTTCGTAGTCGTATCAATTTCGGCGAGTCGGACAATGCGCCGCACCGTGTTTGGGTCCGCGAGAAAATTCTGCCCGAGCGCGCGACTTGGTTCGAGTCCGTGGCGCTCGAGTAGTTCCGTGATGTCACGACGCGTGAGTGTCATACGGTCACCGCGAACCTTCCGCGGTCATCGTCACCCGCAGATGCCGCCCCATGGAGCACTACCAGAGACCCGATACAGCGCCGCTGCGATGGTGTCCTGATCGGCTGGCGACGCTTGATTCGGAGGGACACCGACAAGGTCGTGTCGTCCGATTCGGCTCGCCATGGAGTCCCAACCGCCTTGATAGATCTGATAGGCCCCCAAAAAGGTTCCGCTGGGATCGGAGGCGCTGTAGTTGCCGCGAGATTCACGTTGGCGCACGCAGGCCAAAAATGCCGCTTCAGACTGCACGACCGGCGCAACTGTGGTCGCTGGACGAGGGGCGGTCGTGGTGGGTGCAACCGCCCGAGGGGCAACTTTGGCGACAGGCGCGGCAGTCGTCGAGGGTACGGGCGCAGCGACGACAGCCGGAATCGTCACGGCAACCGTCGTGGCTGTTGTGTCTTCAGTCGACGGCACTGCAGACACCACAAGACTTGAGTCCGACGACGATGGCTCAGCCGCTCCACTCGAGGACGATCCTTGAATCACATCAAGCATCAAGAGCGGCAAACACGCGAGCGTGACAACGAGTGCAATCAGCAGTCGGCGTTGCGTCGGGTGAACGGTGGAGTTCAGAGCTGCATCCTTCGTCGAGCAATAGATCCTGGAGACGAACGGAGGAAGCCCTGCGCTTGCGCACAGTGCAAACTCCGCCCGGAGCCGTCTGAAGAACCTAGGAGGGTCGTCCGGGACCCGCAACTATTCAGAGCAACTGAGACACCCGCCGTTCAGATGCGCGTAACCCCTGTTCAGCCGATCGCCACGAGTTGTCCACAACAGCCCGACCTCTATGGGAGATCGCGTTCTCCCTGCTCGGGGAGCCGATAGACCATCGCGGCATTTCTCCATGTGACATCTGCCACATCTGCCACCGGAATGTGCTTCGCATCGGCAATTGCCGTTCCCACAAAGGGAACGAGCGCCGGGCGATTCGGTTTTCCACGATGAGGAACCGGGGCCAAAAACGGTGAATCGGTCTCTACGAGGAGTCGATCGAGGGGGCAAAGGGTGGCTGCCTCAAGCACTTCAGGCGCACCAGGGAACGTAACGATGCCACTAAAGGAAAGCCATGCCCCGAGATCGAGGCACTTCTGCGCTTCCTCGGGACCACCGGTGAAGCAGTGGATCACGGTTCGATCGGGTACGCCTTCGCTTGCGAACATCGCGAATGTGTCGTCCCACGCCTCTCGCGTGTGCACCACTAACGCCAAGTCATGTTTTTTCGCCAACGCAATCTGCTCTGCAAAAACCGCTCGTTGCACCTCACGCGGCGAATGGTCGTAGTGGTAGTCAAGACCGCACTCCCCTACAGCGACCACCTTCGGATCAGCGAGAAGTTCGGCGATGCCATCGATGCCACCCGATGCATCGTGCGGATGCACGCCGGCGGTGGCCCAGACTCCGTCATAGGCACTCGCAACTTCGACCGCGAGTTTCGATGATGCGAGATCGCAACCGACCGTGATCATTCGCATGACACCCGCTTCATGGGCATCAGCAATCGTGGCAGCGGCCTCGGGCCATTTATCGGAACCATCACCGAGGTGGCAGTGATCATCTGTCCAGCGCATCGTTACTCCGTCAACCGACCGATGGCTTTGCCATGCGCGGGAACAGGCCATCGCCCTTTACGACGGGACGACCACCGAGATACCCGCCCCACTTCGCTCCGGCGACGCCAGCATCGGCCGGTGAGCCGGACAATCCGATTCGTTTCCATATCTGCCCACACGTCGCGGGCATTGCCGGTGTGGCCAAGATCGAAACGATGCGCAGAACCTCGAGAGCATCGCCCATGACTGCATCAACTGCAGGACCTGGTTCCATCTTCCAAGGTTCATTGGCTTCAAGATGCGCGTTTGCCGCACCGACAAGACGCCATGTTGCTTCAAGCGCAATGCTCGGCGTCATGTTGTTCCAACCAGCGATTGTGTCAGTCAACGATTGCGCCGCAATTGCCGCGAGCGGCGAATCTGCAGCAGGCGCAGAACCGATTCCTTCACATTTTTTGGCGACAACGGTGGCAACTCGCGAGAGCAAATTACCGAGGTTGTTGGCGAGGTCAGCGTTGTAACGGGTGACCATCGATTCATAGGAGAAGTCTCCATCTGGACCAAATGGGTTGTCACGCAGGAAGTGGTAGCGGAATCCGTCGACCCCAAAGTCAGCAACGAGATCAGCTGGGAAAATCTGATTGAGGCTGGTCTTCGACATTTTTTCGCCGCCGACGAGCAAGAACCCGTGAACTCCCAGTTTCTTCGGCGGTTCTATGCCAGCGGCAAGGCACATGGCGGGCCAGTACACGCAGTGAAATCGAAGAATGTCTTTGCCAAGTAGATGGTGAACCTGTGGCCACCATTCGGCAAAGCGTTCGGGATCATCGCCGTAGCCCACTGCGGTCGCATAGTTAATGAGAGCGTCGTACCAGACGTAAAAAACATGGCCCTCGTCCCATGGGACAGGGACTCCCCAAGAAATTGACGTGCGCGACACCGAAACGTCTTCAAGACCTTGCTTGATGATTCCCAGCGCTTCATTGCGCTTACCTTCAGGTTGCACACATCCCGGATTCGCGGCGTACCAATCAAGCAGGGGCTGTTCGAACTTCGACAGTTCGAAGAACCAATTGTCTTCTTCAAGCCACTCCACTGGTCGTCCGTGGATCGGACAGTTGCCATCGACCAGATCGGCTTCGTTGTAATAGGCCTCGCACGGAACGCAGTAGTGGCCGGAATAGGAACCTTTACGGATCCAACCATTATCAAAAATCGTCTGCATGAACTTCTGTACCGAAGTGATGTGCCGTGGCTCGGTGGTGCGAATGAAATCGTCGTTGCTGATATTCAGCAGTTCCCAAACTTCCTTGAACCGAGCACTGGTTTGGTCAGCCTGTTCGAGCGGTGTGATCCCGTTGGCGTCGGCCGAACGCTGGATCTTGAGGCCATGTTCATCGGTGCCGGTCAAGAAGAAGGTGGGGTCGCCTGCCAACCGATGCCACCGAGCAAGCGCGTCTGCCGTCACCGTTGTGTAGGCATGCCCGATATGGGGCACATCGTTCACGTAATAGATGGGAGTGGTGACGTAGAAGGGTTCAGACACAGTCCAAGGCTACGCAGGCTCACTGGCTCACACGAACCACACGATCACATGCCTCGAATTACTGACTCTCGAGCACCTCAAGCGCTCGGTTGAGAAATCCCATCGCTCCGGCTCCAACATCTTCGAGATCGGGCCGTGACGGATCGTGCAGAGAGCGCTGGTAGATCCCTTCCAAGAGCACCGCCATACGGAAGTTATAGAGAATCTCGTAATACGCGAGGTCGCTGGGCATCTCAATCGAGCGGCGCGATTGGTAGCGAGCAATTAGTTCGTGGCGACGGGGCCAACCGGGCGCAGCGGTCGCCTTTCCCCAGATTTCGCAGAACCCGATGAGATCAAGCAACGGATCGCCAATCGTTGCTGTTTCCCAATCGAGAATGGCTGTCACCCTGCCCGGCGATTCCGCTGCGATTAAAGCGTTGAACATATGGAAATCGCCATGCATGAGCGATGGTTGGTATGTGTCGGGGATGTTGGAAGAGAGAAACGATGTGACGCTCTTGAGTCGCGGCAATTCGCGTCCCTCGTACGAAACTAATTGCGAGGTCCAACGCTGAACCTGACGTTCGTGGAATCCATCCGGCTTACCGAAATCGGCCAAACCGTTCGATTTCCAATCGAAGTCATGCAGCGCAGCAAGCGCGTCGACCATCGCAAACGCAACGCTCGGCTGATCTTCCGCGGTGAATTGCTCAGGCAACGGTGGCGCAGGGTTGATCCCTTCAACCTGCTGCATCAAGAAGAATGTGCACCCAAGAACGTCGCGGTCTTCACAAAGCGCCACGGTCTCGGGATGAGGCACGGGCGAACCATTCAGCGCATCAAGAATTCGAAATTCACGGTGCATTCCTTCGTCTGCACGTTCAATGGCAACGAGCGCGGGCCGGCGAAGCACCCAACGAGATCCGCCGCGGTGAATGGTGAACATCGCGTTCGATCGACCAGACGTGAGCGGCGCAACCGTTATCGATTTTCCGACTTCTAGGCCAAGACCATCAAGCCAAACGCCAAGGCGCTCGACATCGACAAGTTCCTCGCTCACGAACCGCCACCATCGAGATTGATGAGTGCACCGGTCATATACGACGAGGCATCGGAAGCCAACAGCAGCGCAGTTCCAACGATCTCTTCGGGCTGTCCTATATGACCGACAGTGATCATCTTCGCGACGTGTTCGGCCGCTTCGGGGGTCGGGATTGCCTTGCTGAAGCTGTCGGTAATAAAGGGACCGCACACAATTGCGTTCACTCTGATGCCGCGCGGCCCGAACTCTTGCGCAGTCGCCTGAGTTATTGCGTTGAGAGCAGCCTTCGAGCCGGCGTACACGACAGTGAAAGGCGAAGGTCGCTGCGAGGCTTTCGTGCTGATGTTGATGATCGATCCGCCAGCGGGCATGTGCTCGGCCGCCATCGCCATCAACCTCAACGGACCTTTGACATTCACCCCAAAGGTCTTGTCGAACAGTTCTTCGGTGACTCCAGCGAGCGACGGTGGAACCGGAGCGATGCCAGCGTTGTTCACCAAGATGTCGATCTTGCCGAACTCCGCCATCGCTGCAGCAATCAGAGCGTCACACTGGCCCCAGTCCGCCACATGACACGCGACTGCGAGTGCTCGGCGACCTTTCGCTCTGATCTGTTGGGCAACTTCTTCGCACGCGTCGACGCGTCGGCTTGAAACAACAACGTCGGCGCCGGCGTCGGCAAACCCCAACGCCATCGCACGCCCAAGGCCCTTACTAGCGCCAGTTATTACCGCGACCTTGCCGGTGAGATCGAACAGCGCACTTGCCACTTCAGAAGCCTTCTTCGCTACTGGCTTCGAATTGCCATTGACCATCTCGTTGAACGATGTGACCAGCGCTCGGCGCCGCGTAATGGGTTCCGAGGATGAGCGTGCCCGTATCGCCATGTTCATCGCGCATCCGGCGGCGAGTCTCGGCGCCCATTGGTCCGTCCCAATCGCCGCTCATGCCCCAGTCCGGTTCGGCCCATTGCACCGGATGATGCGTGGCATCGCCCGTGATGAGCGCTCGCTCACCGTTCGATTCGATGACGACCGACATGTGCCCAGGCGAATGACCATGGGTCGGCACAAACCTGATTTCGCTCGTGACCCGATGATCGGGATCGACGAGATCGACAAGTCCTGCGTCGACGACGGGCGCAACGGTGTCGGGAAGGTTCCAGGCGTAACCACCCGGTTCGGCCATCCACGCGTCATATTCGGCGCGACAAAAGAGATAGCGAGCATTCGGGAATGTCGGCACCCACTTGCCCTCCTCAAGCCGCGTGTTCCATCCGACGTGATCGAAATGCAGGTGCGTGCAACACACGATGTCGATCGACTCAATAGGGAAACCTGCTGCGGCGAGTCGCTTCAGAAAGGCGGGATCGCCAGTGAAGCCTGGGAGTCCGGCCATGTCTCGATCGCCTACGCATGTATCAACGATGATTCGAAGTCCATCACTTTCAACCACAAACGCGTGAATCGAGAGGTCGGTGTTGCCCTCGTCATCAATGAAATGGGGCATAAGCCAAGAAAGGTGCGGTGCAAGTGCTTCCTCGGTCGCAGCGGGAAGCAACCCCTTCAGGGGCAACTCTTGTTCAAGTTCCACAACCTTCGTGACAGTGACGTCACCGATTTTCCAGCGCATAGCTCCCCCTCGTTTGGCTCAAGTGTGGCTCACCCCGCCGAAGGTTTCGACTTGTTCGCCCGGATCGGCAGAGTCGGCAAGACTGCGACGACTCGCACGCTGCCAGGGGGAACCATGAGTGGACAGGTCCGACTCGAGATTGATGGCCCAATCGCCGTCATCACCAACGACAACCAAGAGAAGCGAAACGCCTTCTCTGACGACATGGACAAGCAGTTGTTCGACATTCTCGGAGAACTTCGCGCCACACCTGACGTTCGAGCAGTTATCTGGCGAGGCGAAGGCCATTCGTGGTCGTCAGGTCGAGATGTTGGTTCCATCGGCAACGACACCACCGGCCTTACACATCACGAATTAATGACCCGCGGCCACAAGGGCATCCAGCAGCTATTTGATCTCGATGCTCCCGTCATTGTCCCCATCCAAGGTTGGGCCATCGGCGGTTCCTTCCAGCGAGCTCTTCTGTGCGACATTCGTATCGCTGCTGAAGATGCGAAATTCATGCTTCCCGAAGCAGGCCACGGGGTCATCCCTGACACTGGCGGTGTTGGTCGACTCTTCCAAATGTGTGGGCACGGTGTCGTAAGCGACATGGTGCTCACCGGACGGTCGCTTAACGCGCAAGAGGCGCTCGCTCTTGGCATCGTGTCGCGCGTCGTGACTCGCGAGGAACTCGACGACACCGCCATGGAGATGGCACTGAAGATCGCCGCGTCACCTGCGGTCACGATCAAGTTGGCCCGTCGCGTCATTCAACATCTCGCTCAGCCTGAAATCACGACCTCGATGGCCGATGAACTGATTTACCAAACCTTCCTTAATAAGTCCGAGGATTACGCCGAGTTCCGCGCTGCTCGCGCCGAAGATCGCGCACCCAACTACCGCGGGAGCTGACATGTCCACCTCTGAACCCATTGGACTTCCTGACGCACCAGAACTTGGCGCCCAAGCACTCCCCGCCGGAACCTACGACGGGAAAGTTGTTTTCATTACAGGAGGCGGAACTGGTCTCGGGCGCGCCACCGCCACCGAATTCGCGCGACTTGGCGCAAGCATCGTTGTCGCCAGTCGAAAGCCCGAACATCTTGAGCAGGCCGATGAAGCAATGGCTGCTCTCGGCGCACCTGCACTCACCGTGCAGTGCGACATTCGCGAGCCTGATTCGATCGCGGCTGCATTCGATGCGGCGGTTTCAAGGTTTGGCCTTCCCGACATTCTCATCAACAACGCTGCGGCCAACTTCCCCGTTCCCGCCGAAGACATGTCGGCAAACGCGTGGCGCACTGTCGTAGACATCACACTTAACGGCACGTACTTCTGCGCTCGGGAATTCGCCCGTCGTCACATCGATGCCAATACGCCGGGTTCCATCATCAATATCGGTGCCACCTATGCATGGACAGGCGGCCCCGGGTTCGCCCATTCCGCCGCCGCCAAGGCCGGCGTCACGAACATGGTCGAAACGCTTGCGGTTGAGTGGGGCCCATACGGCATCCAGGTCAACGGTCTGGTTCCCGGGCTCATGCCGCACGAGGACATGACCGATGACATCAAGGGCAACCTCGCACGAACCAATGACAAAGACGCTTGTCAGCCCGCATTACGCGTTGGTCGACCACGCGAACTCGGATGGGCCGCAACATTCCTCGCGTCGCCCTATGCCCGGTTCATCAGTGGCCACACGCTTGTGGTCGATGGCGCGAACTGGCAGCGACGTTCGCTTACCCAACCCGAGGTCGTCACCGTTCGCGACCAAATGGGCAAGGGACCATTCGAGCTGTGAAGTTTTCACTCTCTCTTCCGCTCCTGAAAGATTTCTCTTCGCCTGATCCGTTTCGCGAAACCTTTGATCTCGCTCGCATTGCCGAGGAATCTGGTTTCGACACCGTCACGATCGGCCATCACCACTTCATGCCTGGCAACTTGAGCGATCCGCTCACGTTCTTGGCAGCAGTTGCTGCCCGAACCTCAACCGTGCGTGTCGGCACTGGAATCTTTCAACTACCAATCCACAACCCAGTGCGCGTTGCTGAACAGGTCGCCACCATCGACCAGATCTCAGGCGGTCGTGTCACCCTCGGCGTCGGCATGGGCTGGTGGCCACTCGAATACGACGTGCACGACTCAAACTTCAAAGAACGCGGCGCACGGATGGAAGAAGCGCTCACGATCCTGCGATTGGTCTGGCAGAACGAGAACACCTCGTTCGAAGGTCGTTTTCACTCTTTCCCCGAACTCACTGTGCATCCACGGCCTCTTCAATCCCCCAGTCCTCCGCTGTGGGTTGCGGGCGTGGCCCCGGCCGCGGTCGATCGAGCTGCGCGTTTGGGTGATGAATGGATCTGTGGTCCGGTGCAATCTCTCGCAGCCGCTCTCCGGTGTCTCGACATCTACCGGCCAGCTTGCGCCGCACTAAACAAACCTGCCGACTGGATACTCCGGCGCTACGCGTGGGTCGGAGAAAGCGACGAGCAAGTTCGCACCGAAGTTCTGCCGGTGTACGTCGACGGACTGATGATCCACTGGCGCGAATCTGCCGAGGAAAAAGAAGAGAAGGAACTCTTCGCTCGCATCGATGCCGGGGAAAACATCACCGCCGAAGACATCGCCGCCGACCGTTTGCTTTGGGGCGACCCCGAACGCGTGATCGGACAAATCCGAGGCTACGAAGCAACCACACAGTGCGACCACGTGCACACGGCATTCGGTGCCGGTCTGCCCGCCGACACCGGCCAGGCCTCGTTGTGAAACTTCGAGGACATCGCCGCGATGATGCGGCTGTTCTGGCGTGAGGTTATTCCTGCGTTCTCTTGAAGATGACG
>JAEMTX010000003.1 GCA_016462055.1 Acidimicrobiia bacterium
AGTCAAAGATCAAGAAACAAAAAGACCTTGAGGAACTCGAATCGCCCATCGACATGGTTGCCCTTGAAATTGAATTCGTGCGAGTTGCTAAGGACTACAACGATTCCAAGGAACTCAGTCCTGAAGCCTGGCTCGAACTTGGGGTTCCACGCGAGGTCTTACGCCGCGCTGGAATTCTTGAACATCGTTAATTCGTTCAGACAGACAACAACGAACGAAGCAGCGGTAATCCGTCTGTGCTTCCGAGCAGTTCGCTTGTCGAACGTTCTGGGTGCGGCATGAGGCCGACAACGTTGCGACCTTCATTACACACGCCAGCGATGTCGTCGACTGAACCGTTGGGGTTCACGACATAGCGAAGTACGACACGATCTTCATCGCGAAGTTGCGCAAGTGTTTCTGCATCGCAGGTGTAATTGCCTTCGAAGTGGTTGATCGGAATGCTCAACACTGCACCTTTGTCGGCGGAACGAGTGAGCACCGAGTTCGTGGTCTCGACGCGCAACTGTGCAGGTGCGCAAACAAACTTCAGACCAGCATTCTTTTGCAGTGCACCGGGAAGAAGTCCGGCTTCGGTAAGCACCTGAAAACCGTTACAAATACCGACCACTGGGCCGCCAGCAGCAGCGAACTCAGCGACCGCAGACATCACTGGCGAGAAACGAGCGATGGCGCCGGGACGCAGATAATCACCGTGTGCGAAGCCACCGGGAACGATGACGGCATCAACACCGTTCACTGTTGCATCGCCGTGCCAAAGAAGTTCAGGCTCGCCACCAACGAGACGCATGGCCTCAAGCATGTCTTGCTCACAGTTTGAACCGGGGAAGACCACAACCCCGACGCGTAAACTCACGATGCAACGCCCACAGGTTCGAGTTCAACAATCGCGTCTTCGATGACGGGATTGGTGAGGAACCGATTGCACAGATCTTCGGCTTCAGAACGCGCTGCGGCTTCGTCGGCAGCATCGATTTCGAAACGAATGCTCTTTCCGACGCGCACGCCGCTGACACCAGAAAAACCCAGCGTGGGCATGGCTCGTTCGATGGTGGAACCTTGGGGATCAGCAATCCCTGGTCGAAGACGAACTTCGACGTGCACCGAGAAGATCATGAGCCCATATTCGCACATCGACGCGCGTGTGCGGAGCAGATCTGCATGCGGTCGAGCGTCACCCGCGCCATTCGGCGAATGAACGACCAGTGATGCGTTCGTAGGCATCGATGTAGCGAGCGCTCGTGGTATCGACGACCTCGGTGGGAAGCGGTGGTGCCGGTGGCTGCTTGTTCCAATCAAGCCCATCGAGGTAGTCGCGAACCGGTTGCTTATCGAACGAAGGCGGCGTGCTGCCCGGCTTCCAACTTTCCGCTGCCCAGAACCGCGAAGAGTCCGGGGTCAGAACCTCGTCACACAGCACAAGTTCGCCATCGATGAGGCCCAGTTCGAACTTGGTGTCGGCCATGAGAATGCCTCGGGCCGCGGCCCACTCGGCACCCTTTGTGTAGAGCTCAAGTGACACCGAACGAGCCCGTTCGGCCAGATCGGCACCGATCAATTCGACCGAAGCCTCGAAGGAGATGTTCTCGTCGTGGCCTTCGGCGGCCTTGGTGGAAGGGGTGAACACCGGTTCGGGCAACTTGGCCGATTCGAGGAGCCCAGCGGGGAGTTCCTGGCCATGCATCGTGCCATCGGCCTTGTATTCCTTCCACGCTGAACCGGTGAGATAGCCCCGAACGATGCATTCGATGGGCAGCATTTCGGCCTTGCGGCACAACATGATGCGGCCCTGCCAGTCGTCACGCTGAGCCGGGGCAGGGCAGTCGCCGAGCGAGGTCGAGAGGAGATGGCTGCCCACCACTCCCTCGAACTTCTCGAACCAGAAGGCCGACATGGCTGTGAGCACGCGGCCCTTGTCGGGAATGGGTTCGGCCATCACAACGTCGAACGCGCTCAGACGGTCGGAAGTGACCATGAGCAATCGGTTATCGCCCGCGTCGTAAATATCGCGAACTTTTCCTGAATAAATGTGCGGAAGTGCGTCGGTCATGGCGGGTCTCCTGGAAGCGGCCGGCGGCAGGTCCTCAGATCAGAGGATGTCTCCCGGACGATACCCAGCCGCAGCCGGATCTGCCGACACAAGTGCCGAAATTGTCGCCACAAATGTGGCGATCTGTTCGGGAGCACGACCAACAAAGTCGATTGGATTCGAAAGGGCGCCGGCAAGTTCATCGGGAGCAAGACCAAGGCGCGGATCGGCCGCGAGCCGTTCGATGAGGTCATTGCCTTCGGCTCCGTCTTCGCGAAGTCGCAGCGCGGCGGCAACGGCATGTTCCTTAATGGCCTCGTGCGCTTGTTCACGGCCCACACCATTACGCACTGCCGCAACAAGAACTTTCGTGGTCGCAAGGAAGGGAAGGTACCGATCGAGTTCACGCTCGATAACTGCGGGATAGAAACCAAAATCATCGAGCACAGTCAAGAACGTTTCGAACAAACCGTCGATGGCGAGGAATGCGTCGGGCAATGCAACACGGCGCACGACCGAACAACTGACATCGCCTTCGTTCCATTGATCGCCGGCCAGCGACGCAACCATCGTGAGATGCCCGCGCAGAATGGCCAGCAAGCCGCCGATGCGTTCGCAACTGCGGCTGTTCATCTTGTGCGGCATGGCCGAAGATCCGACCTGGCCAGGACGGAAGCCTTCGGTGGCGAGTTCTTGGCCGGCCATTAGGCGAATCGTCAGTGCAAGATCGGCGGGACCAGCAGCGGCCTGCACGAGCGCAGACACCACATCAAGATCAAGTGAACGCGGATACACCTGACCAACGTTGGTGAGCCATGCATCGAAGCCAAGGTGCGCAGCCACACGAGATTCGAGTTGTTCAAGGCGCTCGCCATCACCATCGAACAGATCGAGCATGTCTTGTTGCGTACCGACCGGCCCCTTGATGCCACGCATTGGATAACGCGCAAGAAGGTCATCGACTCGGTACAGCGCTTGCAACAGCTCTTCACCCGCGTTGGCAAAGCGCTTGCCGAGCGTGGTGGCTTGAGCCGGAACATTGTGCGAGCGGCCAGCCATGACAACCGTTGCCGATTCCGCAGCGCGTTCGGCCAAACGTGCAAGCGCAGCCAGCATGCGGCCGCGAATGACAACCAGTGAACGACGCAATTGAAGTTGCTCGACGTTCTCGGTGAGATCGCGCGAGGTCATGCCCTTGTGGATCTGTTCATGACCCGCCAACGCGCAGAACTCGTCGATACGAGCCTTCACATCGTGACGAGTGACGCGCTCACGAGCATCGATGGAATCAAGATCCACCTGATCGATGACGCGGCGATAGGCATCGATGGCATCATCGGGAACGGCAACACCGAGATCACGCTGAGCTTCAAGAACGGCAAGCCAGAGTTCCCGTTCGAGAACAATTTTCTGTTCAGGCGACCACAGTCGGACCATCTCAGCGCTCGCATAACGAGCAGCAAGAACATTGGGCACTGACGTGGACGCCATTCGGTCTCCTCGATGGCCCGAAGCGGGCACCTCCTAAGGATACGACGACACCGGGGTGATCTCGGTGCGATTTACAAATCAGGGATTGGCGCGGCGGGCTCGGTCTTCAAGCAACTTGGCCTGGAGTCCTGTATCGGTAATCGCCAACATTTCGACCACAAGAAGCGCCGCGTTCACTGAACCATCGATAGCCACAGTGGCCACAGGAATACCCCGAGGCATCTGAACCGTCGAATACAGCGCATCGACACCGTTAATGGCACCACCAGACAACGGAACGCCGACCACCGGAAGCGTGGTGTGAGCAGCAACAACACCAGCAAGATGGGCGGCCATGCCTGCGCCACAAATGAACGCGATATAGCCATTTTCACGAGCAGATGTAGCGAACGCTGTTACTTCAGCAGGGTTGCGGTGGGCCGAGAGCACTCGCACATCGGCCTCGATGCCAAACGCTTCAAGCGTGTCGGCCGCGCCTTGCATCTTGTCGCGATCGTTGGGCGAACCCATAAGAATGGCAACCTTCATCGGGATCCTCCATTGGTAGTGGCCGCAGCGGCCGAAGCTATGTCGTTGCGATGTTGCAGGCCAGGCCAAGAAATCTTGCCGACTGCTTCATACGCAGTCTGCCGGGCTTCAGCAATATTGGCACCCTGGCCTGTCACCGTGAGTACTCGGCCGCCTGCAGTAACGAGTTGGCCCTGCTCATTTGCATCGACGCCAGCGCAGAACACGGTTGCACCGGCAACCGATTGCGCGTCGTCGAGACCGTTGATGACGTCTCCGCTGCGCACATCGCGCGGGTAGCCCTCAGCCGCGCAGACAACGGTTACAGCTGCGCCATCGTCGAAAGTCGGAGCGGAGCCCAGTTGACCAGCTGCGGCCGAGGCGAGGAGTTCGCCGAGATCGCTCGTAAGCCGAGGAAGAACGACCTGCGTTTCTGGATCACCGAAGCGCACGTTGTATTCGAGCATCTTCGGACCGGCGGGCGTAAGCATAAGACCGGCATAGAGAACGCCGCGGTAATCGATACCGATAGAGCGCAGATAGGCCAACGTCGGCAACACGCCGTCGTTCATGACGGCATCGATCACGGACTGATCGGCAACAGGAACCGGCGAGTACGCGCCCATGCCGCCGGTGTTGGGGCCAGCATCGCCATCGCCAACACGTTTGAAATCCTGTGCGGGCGAAAGCGCAACCGCGTTCGTTCCGTCGCAAATTGCGAGAACAGAAACTTCGGGGCCTGTGAGGCCTTCTTCAATCACCAGCGTGCGACCGGCATCACCGAATGCATCACCCGAGAGGTAGTCCCGCACCGCGTCACGAGCCTCTCCAAGAGATGTTGTGACAACAACACCCTTGCCCGCAGCAAGACCGTCGGTCTTTACGACATACAAACCATCGAGCGTGTCGAGAAATGCGAATGCCGGTTCGGCTTCGGTGAACGTGCCATGTCGCGCGGTCGGAACACCGGCGGCAGCCAACACCTCTTTCATCCACGCCTTTGAACCTTCAAGTCGAGCCCCGTCAGCTCCGGGGCCAAACACCAACTTGCCTACCGCGCGCAGTTCATCGGCCAAACCAGCGACAAGGGGTGCTTCGGGACCAATCACATAGAGATCGGCGTCGATTTCCGTTGCCGGCGTGGACACGGAACCGGGGATGCCGGGGTTACCTGGAGTGACAACAACTTCGTGATGGCGTCGCAGCACCGTTGCGAGCGCATGCTCGCGTCCACCGGAACCAACGACACAAACATTCATCAGCCGTTGAAGTTCAGGTACTGGTCGCGTCCCGGACCAACGCCCACAAGGCCGATCGGTACGCCGATCTGCTCTTGCAAGAACGTCACGTAGTCAAGCGCTTCTTTCGGTAATCCTCCGCGCGTTGTCACTGCTGAAATATCAGTCTTCCAACCGGGGAACTCGGCATAAACCGGCGTGACTTCGTGCAACACCGACTGGTGATACGGAAGATGCGTAAACGTTTCGCCATTGAGTTCGTAGGCGATACAAACTTTGACGGAATCGAATGTGTCGAACACATCAAGTTTAGTGAGCGCAATTTCCGATAACGAATTAAGACGGACCGCGTGACGCAACATCACCACGTCGCACCAACCAGTGCGCCGACGCCGGCCAGTATTTGTTCCGTACTCGTGACCGATCTCGATCAGCGCGTCGCCAATTTCGTCGGTGAGTTCGGTGGGGAATGGACCGGAACCAACCCGTGTGGTGTACGCCTTGGCAATACCAACAACGCGATCGATGTAACGAGGACCAATTCCCGCCCCGGTACAGGCGCCGCCGGCAACAGGATTCGAAGACGTTACGAATGGGTACGTGCCGTGATCGAGATCGAGGAACGTGGCCTGAGCACCTTCGAGCAGAACGTTCTCGCCCGCTTCAAGTGATTCGTGAATGAGATTTACCGAATCGGTGATCATTGGCGCAAGACGCGGTGCGCAAATGTTGAGGTATTCGTCAGCGATAGCATCACCATCGAGCGGCAACTGATTAAAGACCTTGGCGAAGATCGCGTTCTTTTCTTTCAGCGCCACTTCCAGCTTTTGGCGGAAGATTTTTGGATCGAGAAGATCCTGAACACGCAGACCGACTCGCGCCGCCTTGTCGGCATAGGCCGGTCCGATGCCCCGCTTCGTGGTGCCGACCTTGTTCTTGCCAAGACGACGCTCGGTGAGCTTGTCGAGTTCCTGGTGATAGGGGAGGATCAAATGCGCGTTCCCGCTGATCTTGAGCTTTGAGGTATCGACGCCCTTGCCTGCGAGCATGTCGAGTTCGGCGATGAGCACGCGTGGGTCGACCACAACGCCATTTCCGATAACTGGCGTGATATGCGGATAGAGGATGCCGCTGGGCACGAGTTGGAGTTTGAATGACTCGCCATCGACCACGAGGGTGTGACCCGCGTTATGTCCACCTTGATAGCGGACGACGAGATGTTGATCACGGGCGAACAGGTCGGTGAACTTGCCCTTCCCCTCGTCACCCCACTGGGTTCCGACGACGACGGTTGCTGGCACGGTGAACTCCTCAATGGCACTGCACGGGAACCGGGGAACACTACCCGTTCACCTTTCCTCTCTCCCCACTCAATTCCGATCTGCCCCAAAGGATCCGAGCGATCGAACCTCGCTGTCTAGGCTCAAGACGATGACGACCGTCGCCCCCCGCCCCACCGGCGTTCACCGGGTCATGCCCTACATCCGCATTATGCGGGTGGATCACTGGTTCAAGAACGTCTTCGTGCTCCCTGGCATCGTAGTGGCGATTAGCTCCCAAGAGAGCACCGAATGGTCGAGCCTGCTTCGGAACTTCATCCTCGGAATGGCCTCGGTCTGCCTCATCGCCTCAAGTAACTACGTGATCAACGAAGTACTCGATGCGCCGTTCGACCTTCACCACCCAATAAAGAAGAACCGCCCGGTTCCCTCGGGCTTGGTCAACATCAAGATTGCCTACGCCCAGTGGATTGCCTTGATGATCATCGGGCTCGGGCTCGGTGCACTTGTCAGCGTTCCTCTGACGCTCTCGCTTGCCGGTCTTTGGATTGCGGGCTGCGCGTACAACATCCCACCCGTGCGCACGAAGGACGTTCCGTATCTCGATGTCCTTACCGAGTCGATCAACAACCCATTGCGTATGCTCGTTGGTTGGTACATCGTTCCGAACAGCCCCACGCCGCCGGTATCGCTGCTCATCTCTTATTGGATGATCGGCTGCTTCTTCATGGGGCTCAAACGATTCGCTGAATATCGCGATATGGCCGATCAACGCGACGAGCAGATTCGCTATCGGAAATCGTTCGCTGTCTACAACGAACAGCGCCTGCTTGTTTCGATCATGTTTTATGCAGCTTCAGGAATGCTTTTCTTCGGTGCATTCGTGCAGCGCTATCGCATTGAACTCATTCTTTCTTTCCCATTAGTGGCGCTCATCATGGCCATCTATTTCAAACTCGCGTTTCAATCATCGAGTCCGGTGGAACATCCGGAGAAGCTCTACAAAGAACGCGGCCTGATGGCGGCTGTCACCAGTTGTTCGGCACTGATGGTCGTACTGCTCTTTGTGAACATTCCGGCGCTCATCGACATATTCCCTATGACGGCCTGGAATCGTTAGGAAGACGAGCAAGAAGTTTCTGGCAGAACGAAGCGGAACTGCGTGCAGTTGACTTCAATACCGGGTTCACGACGGAATCGGAAGTATTTCTGACTGGAACACCAACCACGCTCGTTCCATTCGCCACGACGCGGCCCGTTCCGAGCGGAAGTGGATCAAAGACAACGTCGAATGTGCTCGGTCCGTAGTCGACCTTCACCGGTTCTGACACTTCGAAGTTTCCGTTTCCGTAGTCCCAGCGGAACACGACACCCTCATTGGTTTTCGATGCGTGCAGCGCCCATTCCGGATTCGAGAGGATCACTTGATCTGCAGAACCGATAGTGCCTGTGAGTCGGTACGCGTAGATCGTGCCGATTCGCCGTTCGAGCGGACCCCATCCATAACCATCAGTTCGGTACACCGCATCACAATCGCCCATGATCACGATGGTTCCCGGTGCAACACCAGAAGGAAGTTGCCCATCCTCGCTCTGGATCACTGCTGGCGCAGTTCCGCCGAAATACATGTCATCGAGTTCGTACTGAAATTCAGCAAAAGAACGTGCGCCCGATTCACTCGGAACAATCGAGAATGCCCGCGTTAAAATCGCGAGCCCAAGTTGATTCCAGAAACCGAAAACGAACAACAACGACGCCGCCACAACAACGGTTCGACGGATCCATCGGCGCCATGTCGTTGCCTGTCGAGCAACGATCCAAACTCCCGGCGCGGCAAGCACAACAAAGACCGGCACCAAATCGGCAAGATAACGATGGGCGAGGTAGCCGAACGTAAATGTGCTCGTTGTCGCCACGATCGAGGCCAAAGCAATCGCCGACCACTGACGGGTTTTGTCGCGAACGATTGTCCACCATGCTCCAACGAGACCAGACAGGAAAAGCAACGGCGCACTCGTGAGGAAGGAGCCGGTGTGATAAATCGTGTCGAAGCGGGCGTTTCCGATGACCGTGGCCTTGGCGGGCCAAGTCACAAACGGAAACAGTCGATCCCACTGAAACGCAAAGGGCGAGAAGTACCGAGCAACGTTCGTAGGAACAAACTTGAGGCCGAAGAGACTTCCGTTGTTGGCTGCCAGTGCCGCCTGACGATCGGCATTGAATTTCGAAAAGACATGAGCCGGAAACGGGACGTCTGAAACAGAACGAAAGCGCAACCAGTTCACGAGGGCAAATCCGAGAAACGGAATCACTGCACCCGCTAACACCAGCAACGAACGTCGCCACTCCCGCTTCCATGCAAGCGCCAAGCCAAACAGTCCGAGCGCCATCGCTGGACCAGCACCCGTTGACGGTCGGCAAGAAAGCGCGAAAGTGGCAAGGGCGACTGCTTCGATGAGATGTCGGCGCGTCGGTACTCGCCACCAGCGAATGACGAGATCAAGTCCCGCAAGACCTGCAGCTGCTCCCCACAATTCCGCCTCGTGATACACGAGCGCTCGCGATGAGAAGTACAGCAGCGGGGTTCCGAGCGTTGCAGCGACAGCGAACGCGCCGAACCACCAGGCTGCGCCTTCGTGTGCGTTCGCCACCAATGACTTTGCCCGCTTGAGTAATCGTGCTGCAGCAAGTCCAAGCACGCTGAGTGCGATCAATTCACTCAGCAGCGAAAGTCGTCTGTCGAAGACATTGGAAATTCCAGAGAATGGCAACCGCATGATCGCCGGACCAATGCCGAAGTAGATCTGTGTCTTGCCATCGATTTCGAAACCTTCGATGCCCGCAACGTTCGCGGGAACATCGAGATGACCATGCACGAGCGCACGGGCCTGAACGTCATAAAAGTCGGTTGTGTACGGACCTTCGTCGAACAAATTCCAAGGCTGCAGACATGTTGCAATCAGCCAGAAGACAACAACAGCCACAAGCGTGCCCCCGCGGGCCCACTTGCGTTCGTTCTTTGTCAAACGGCCGGCGTCATCGCTCTCGACGACGTTCTCGAACTTTGCGACCGGTGCCCCCACCAGGCAGACGCTACTGCTGAGAAAGGCGGCGCAGGACCTCGGCGGCATCGCCGAATGGGGCAACCGATTGACGAAGTGGAACCAAATCACGTCGGTAGGAGCGATGTGTTTCTTCGACAGCTACTGACATCTCCACCCGAGACTGAATGAGCGCCGACTCAAGCGCAGCGATACGCGCTTCAAGCGCAAGAACTTTCTTCACACCAGCAAGATTCAAACCTTCGTCGGTGAGATCTTGAATGCGACGGAGGTGATCAATGTCAGCCTGGCTGTAGCGCCGTGAACCACCAGTGGTTCGCGCTGGTTCGAGCAAACCTTTACGTTCATAAATGCGCAGTGTTTGTGGATGCACGCCCGCGAGTTCAGCAGCCACCGAGATGATGTAGACCGCACGCATTTGAGCATTGGAATCGGACATCGGACTCATGTTCAGACCCCCAAGTAGTCGCGAGGAGCAGCAGGGAACGCAGCGGCCATGGCCTCGAGCGCGTCACGTTGTTCATCATTGAGTTTGGTTGGGACATCGACCTGCACCGTGACGAGTAAGTCGCCAGTGACTTTCTTTGTTGCAACACCACGGCCCTTCACACGAAAGACCTTGCCCGTTGGCGAACCCGCAGGAATCTTGAGCGTGACGGGCTTGCCATCGAGTGTCGGCACCGTAAGCTTCGTGCCGAGTGTTGCTTCCGCGAATGTCACCGGAACGTTGATGGTGAGGTTCTTTCCGTCACGGCCAAAGATTTCGTCGCGATCGACGTGCACAATGACATAGAGATCACCAATCTCGCCGCCATTGCGACCAGCCCCGCCGCGGCCTTTCAACTTGATCCGCTGACCATCGTCGACACCAGCAGGAATACGCACCTTCACTTCGCGTGCGCGCCGTTCGACACCAGACCCGCGACACGATCCGCAGGGGGAGGTGATGACCGAACCCGCGCCACCGCACACCGGACATGGCGACGAGAACGAGAACATTCCTTGGTTGTCGTCAGCCACACCGCGTCCGCGACAGTGCTGACACGTGGTCGGAGCGGTACCCGGTTTGGCGCCAGAACCTTTACAGGTCTCGCACGGAAGATCACTGCTCAAATGCAGCGCTGTCTCGCTTCCGGCGAAGGCGTCGCGAAAGGACAAGTGAATTTCAGCTTCAAGATCGGCGCCACGTTGCGGAGCTCGCCCGCGACTCTGTCGACCGCGTCGACCGCCGCCTCCACCGCCAAACATGCCGCCAAGCAGATCGCTGAAATCGGCGCCTTCATAACCACCAGCGCCGGGATTGAAACCGGCGCCACTGCGGCCCCCACCAAATCCCATTCCACCCATCGGACCTTGGCGACGAACCTGGTCGTACTCGGTGCGTTTGGTTTCATCGCCGACAACGTCGTAGGCCGCGGAGATTTCCTTGAACTTGTCTTCTGCTGCAGAGTTACCGGGGTTGGCATCGGGATGAAATTCCCGAGCCAACTTCCGGTACGCGCGCGTGATGTCCTTTGGCACTGCCGTTTCCGACACACCGAGGACTTCGTAGTAGTTCTTGTCGAACCACTCGCGCTGTGGGGCCACTTGCTATCCCTTGACCTTCACCATCGCCGGGCGCAACACCCGGGTTTTCCATTGATACCCAGTGCGAAGGGTCTCGATAACGATCGGTTCGCCACCGTCACCTTCTTCGTGCATCACTGCATCGTGCAGATTCGGATCGAACGGTTCGTCAACTGGCGTCAGTCGAACCAACCCTTCGCTTTCTAAAAGATCGGAAAGCATCTTGGCGATTGGTTCAACATCGGCAGAACCGTGTCCGATTGCTGCTTCACACGCGTCGAGAACGACAAGCAGTTTCTCGGCCAGGTTTTCGTTCGCTCGTTCACGAAGTTCTATTTGCTCGCGTGCAACGCGCTTGCGGTAGTTGTCGAATTCGGCTTTGACTCGAAGCATCGTGTCGCGAAAGTCGTCGCGTTCGGCCACGACTGCAACAACATCGATCTCGTCGAAAACATCAGCGTCTTCAAAACCAAGTTCGCCACCGACTTCGGCTTCGGGTATTTCCTCGTCAGTCGGAGAGGTCTCCGGGGAGACCTCTCCGTCACCTGACACGGTCACTTGCCTTCGTCATCGACGATCTCGGCGTCAACAACTTCATCGTCGTTGGGTGCCGAGCTCGTTGCGGATCCACCAGCAGCTGACTCTTCAGCCGCAGCCTGTTCGTACAGCTTCTGAGTGAAGTCCTGGCTTGCAGTCATGAGTGATTCGGTTGCGACCTTGATGGCCTCGCCATCGGTGCCCGCAAGTGCGGTCTTGAGGTCGGCAAGCTTCGACTCGACTGATGCCTTTTCGTCTTCCGAAATCTTGTCGCCTTGGTCCTTCAGCAACTTCTCGGTTTGGTAGACGAGCGTGTCGGCACTGTTACGAGTATCGGCTTCTTCGCGACGCTTTGTGTCTTCTGCAGCGTGCGCTTCGGCATCCTTGACCATCTGATTGATCTGATCCTTGCTGAGCGAGGACTGACCGGTGATGGTCATCGACTGTTCCTTGTTCGTCGCACGATCCTTGGCCGACACATGCACGATGCCGTTTGCGTCGATGTCGAAGGTGACTTCGATCTGCGGCACGCCGCGAGGTGCGGGCGGAAGGTCGACGAGTTGGAACTTGCCGAGTGACTTGTTGAACTGCGCCATTTCGCGCTCGCCCTGCAGCACGTTGATCTCGACCGACGGCTGATTGTCCTCAGCGGTGGTGAAGACCTCGGTACGACGAGTCGGAATTGTCGTGTTGCGCTCGATGAGCTTGGTCATAACCGAACCCTTGGTTTCGATACCAAGAGAAAGCGGCGTCACATCGAGAAGGAGAACATCCTTCACTTCACCCTTGAGCACACCGGCCTGGACCGCCGCGCCAATGGCAACAACCTCATCAGGATTCACGCCCTTATGCGGATCGTTGCCCGTCATCTCTTTGACGAGATCGACGACGGCTGGCATACGAGTAGAACCACCAACAAGCACAACGTGATCGACATCGCCCTTCGTGAGGCCAGCATCGACGATTGCCTGTTCGAACGGAATACGACAACGCTCAAGAAGATCAGCGGTGAGTTCCTGGAACTTCGCACGAGTGAGTTGCTCGTCGAGATGGAGCGGGCCATCAGCAGTTGCAGTAATGAACGGCAGATTGATCTGCGTTTGCTGCACCTGGGAAAGCTCGATCTTTGCCTTCTCGGCCGATTCCTTCAGACGCTGAATCGCCATGTTGTCTTTCAACAGATCGAGGCCGTGAGCGCTCTTGAATCCGTCGGCAAGCCAATTGATGATTCGCTCATCCCAATCGTCGCCACCAAGGCTCGTGTCACCGTGGGTTGACTTCACTTCAAAGACGCCGTCGCCGATTTCAAGAACCGAAACATCGAACGTGCCGCCACCGAGGTCGAACACGAGGATTGTCTGGTCGACAGTTTCTTTGTCGAGCCCGTAGGCCAGTGCGGCTGCCGTTGGCTCGTTAATGATGCGCAGCACCTCGAGGCCGGCGATCTGTCCGGCTTCCTTCGTTGCAGTGCGCTGAGCGTCGTCGAAGTAGGCGGGCACGGTGATGACGGCCTGGGTGACGGTCTCACCGAGGTAGGCCTCGGCATCGCGTTTCAACTTCATGAGCGTGCGGGCGGAGATTTCTTGGGAGGTATAGGCCTTGCCATCGATGTCGATGGTCCAGTTGGTGCCCATATGACGCTTGACCGAACGAATGGTGCGGTCGGGGTTGGTGATGGATTGACGCTTGGCCACTTCGCCGACGAGGACCTCGCCGTTCTTTGCGAATGCGACCACTGACGGCGTGGTGCGGCTGCCTTCTGCGTTGGGAATGACCACCGGTTCGCCCGCCTCGAGAACCGAGACGACGGAATTGGTGGTGCCGAGGTCGATACCGACGGCCTTTGGCATGGTGTTACTCCTTGTTTCTGTGTAGCTGCTGGATTTTGGGGGGATGCTTCTCGACTGTCGAGCGGGGCTGAGTCGCCGTCGCTAAGAAAGTTGAGCGTGACCATAACAACTTTGTCCGGGGCCGTTCCATTCCCAGATTCCAGAGATTTTTCGGATTTCTCAGAAATTCCTCGTCACCGCCTCCCTCCAAACCGGGCCAAGCCACGATCCCGTTGGGGCAGACTGGAACCATGACTTCCACCCTCGTCCTTCTGCGCCACGGTCAGAGCACCTGGAACCTCGAAAACCTCTTCACTGGCTGGTACGACGCTGATCTCACCGATCAGGGCCGGGCCGAGGCCAGTGCCGCTGGACCCGCCATGGCCGCGGCCGGTGTCGCCCCCACCGTTCTCCATACCTCGATGCAGACCCGCGCCATTCGCACCGCCAACCTCGCCCTCGATGCCATGGACCGCCTATGGGTCCCGGTTCGGCGGTCATGGCGCCTCAACGAACGCCACTACGGCGCGCTACAAGGCATGGACAAGAAGGAGACCACCGAGAAATACGGCAAGGACCAGGTCTTCGAATGGCGTCGTTCCTATGACATTCCGCCCCCCAAGCTCGAGCTTGACGACCCTCGCCACCCTCGGTTCGACGAGCGTTACGCCTCACTTCCGGCCGATGTCCTTCCCGCCTCGGAATGTTTGGCCGATGTCGTCGAGCGCATGCTGCCCTACTGGTATGACGACATCGTTCCTGATCTTGACGCTGGTCATACCGTGCTCGTCGTTGCTCACGGCAACAGCCTTCGAGCCCTCATCAAACATCTCGATGCCATTAGCGATGCCGATATTGCCGATGTGAACCTGCCCACCGGCGTCCCCATTCGTTTTGAACTCGACGACGCAATGGTGCCAACGGAGCGACTGGCATTGACCGATCGCTATCTCGGCGATGCCGAAGCAGCCAAAGCCGCTGCTGAAGCCGTCGCTCGTCAGGCCGGCTGAACCATCTGCAGTTCGCCGGCTTCAAGCAAGTAGCCGCGTGATCGAACCGTACGGATGGCAAGCCCTAGTGGCGCTATCCGGCGACGCAATCGAAGCATGTGCACATCGAGCGCATTGCGTCCCGGCGCGCCCATGGGCCAACCGGTTCGAGACAAATTGTCGCGACTGACAACCGCGCCAAATCGATCAAGCAATGCCGACATCAGCCGAGCCTCAAGTGGAGGTAACGACACCCAGCCCGCCCCCACACGGAGCACCCCATCGGGATCAAGATCCGGGGCTTCGAAGTTATGGGCCATTGATCGGGAAGCAAGACCCCGACATCGAGCATCGATGTCGTCCTGACTGGCGGGCAAGCGAACCCAGTCCTCGAGACAATCTGCTGCTTCCGGAGCAGGCATGTCTGCATTAACCAGCAACAGCCGCAACGCTCCCCTGACCACAAGGGCAAGGCGACGGTCTTCCTCTAACGGCCAACGAAGCAGGGCGACATCCACGAAGGTCACCGTAGAGATCGCCTGTTTCTCAAGTGTTTCGTAGTGATGAAGGATCGGTGGCCGATTCGCCAAGCACGAGGGCGCGGTTCTCCCTATGCTTCGCCCATGGCACGCGATGCATGGCTCGATCATCTGGCCCAGGTCCCTCTCTTCGCAGAGTGCGACAAGCGCCAACTTCAACAAGTGGCAGCAGCGGCAGTCGAGATTTCGATTGATGCAGGAAAGGTCTTGGTGCGCGAAGGCGAGCCGGGCCATGAATGCTTCGTGATCGTTACCGGTTCCGCAACCGTCAGCCGAGATGGCGCAACGGTGGCCAACCTGGGCGCCGGCGCTGTGGTGGGCGAATTGGCCCCTCTCACAGGCGGCGTTCGTACCGCAACAGTGACCGCCGACTCAGCAATGGAGGTCCTCGTGATCGCCCAGCGTGAGTTCAACGGCCTCATTGAAGAAGTTCCTGGCTTTGCGGTGCAGTTGCTGCGCAACCTCGCAGCTCGCATGACCGACGAGTCCTGAACCCTTCTCACCACGCTTTCCCCACCCGCTGGTGAGGTTTCGCGCCCATAGGCGCGAGTAGGTTGACGTTCGTTATGGAACGAAAACGGATCAAAGGCCCACATCTGGTTCTCGTCATCGGTCTCGCCTTCGCGATCGTGACCGCCCTTTCGGGGATCGCATCAGCGGTGTTCCAGCAACACGACGATTCACCAGTCACACGCGAGGTCTTCGGAGGCATCCCGCCTTCGCTCAAGATCGCGTTCTACGTCATGGTGTCGATCCTGCTTGTCTACGGAGCAGTGCTCTTCGGCCAGCGCGTCAAGAACTGGACCCGCGGCAAGCCTGACGACCGTCGCACGACCCGGAAGAACGTAAAGCGTCGCCTCAGCGATTTTCGCGCCGGTGTCTACATGCAGACCCTGCTGCGCGACCCCGCCGCCGGCATCATGCACTCGCTTATCTATTTCTCATTCCTCGTGCTGCTTGCCGTCACCACAATCCTCGAGATCAATCACCAAATTCCCGAGTCGTGGAAATTCCTCAACGGCAACGTCTACATGGCGTACTCGTTCATCGGTGATCTTGCGGGGCTTTGTCTCTTTGTTGGCGTGATGTGGGCGATTGTGCGCCGCTACATCCAGCGCCCGTATCGCATCCGCATTAAGACCAAGCCGGAGCACGCCATCATCCTCGGCGTCTTCCTCGCCATCACGATTACCGGCTTCGGAACCGAAGTATGGCGCATTGCCGAAGCCGGAATGCCCTCATTCGAGAAGTGGTCATTTGTTAGTTGGCCGATCGCCAACCTCATCAAGAACAACTCAAACCTTGCTGGCGGACATCAGGTTTGGTGGATCCTCCATGTCCTTTCGTTCTTCGCTTTCCTTGTCATCCTTCCGGTCACGATGCTTCGCCACATGTTCACTTCACCGCTGAACATGTACTTGAAAGATCGTGAGCGCCCCAAGGGTGCAATGAAGCCAATGCCGAACCTTTTGGAAACCGAACTCGAATCGTTCGGTGCCTCCACGATCGAAGACTTCACCTGGAAGCAATTGCTTGATCTCGATGCGTGCACCATGTGTGGTCGTTGCACATCAGTGTGTCCTGCGAATGCAACGGGCAAGTCACTTGACCCTCGCGAAATCGTTCTCAAGGCCGGCGAAGTCATGGCCGCTACGGGAACGCCACAGGTTTCGCCGCCACTCGGTGTTGTTGCCGAAATCACCGTCTCTGCCAATTCCCTTTTCGAGCGCGTCACGCCCGAAGAGGTATGGGCCTGTACGTCGTGCAAGGCCTGCGACGAAATCTGCCCCGTCAATATTGAAATTCTCGACAAGATCCTCGACATGCGCCGTTACCTGTCGCTCATGGAATCAAACTTCCCCACCGAACTCGGCAACGCGTATCGCTCGATGGAGAACACCGGCAACCCGTGGGGCATGAGCCAAGCCGATCGTGGCGATTGGGCCGAAAAGTTCGAAGGCATCGAAATTCTTGATGGTTCCAGCCCGCTTGAAGCCGAGTACCTCTACTGGGTCGGCTGTGCTGGTTCGTTCGATGACAAAAACAAGAAGGTCACCCAAGCCATGGCGCAGCTTCTGCAGCGCTCAGGTATTTCCTTCTCAATTCTTGGCCCATCGGAAATGTGCACGGGCGATCCCGCTCGGCGCTCGGGCAACGAATACATCTTCCAGATGCTCGCAACGCAAAACATCGAAACGCTGAACGGCATGGGCGTGAAGAAAATCATCACGCAGTGCCCGCATTGCTTCAACACGCTTGCCAACGAATACCCACAAATGGGTGGCAACTATGAAGTCGTGCATCACAGCCAGTTCCTTGAGTTCCTGATCGACAGCGGCAAGCTTGATCTGTCCAACGCGAAACTTGAAGAGCGCGTGGTGTACCACGACTCGTGTTACCTCGGTCGTCACAACGATGTGTACATGGCCCCGCGAAACGTCATCGGTTCACTCGGTGGTATTGAAATCGTTGAAGCCAGCCGTAACGGCACCCAGGGAATGTGCTGTGGTGCTGGTGGCGGTCGCATGTGGATGGAAGAAAACACCGGCAAGCAGATCAACGTCGAACGTTCGCAAGAACTACTGCGAACCGGCGCAACAAAGATCGCGGTTGCGTGCCCGTTCTGCTACATCATGATCGACGATGGCGTGAAGGCGCAGGGTATCGGAGAAGACCAAGTGAAGGTCGCCGATATTTCGATGCACATCCTTGATGCGATCGAACGCTCCGAGGCCGAAGCGGAAGCTACGAACTAATCAGCGGAAGTTTTCCCAGTAGCGACTGGGGCGCGGGCCGATTTGGCCTTGATACTTCGAGCCAACTTCCGATGAGCCGTACGGGTTGTCCGCTGGCGTCGTCATGCGGATGAAGGAGATCTGCCCGATCTTCATTCCCGGATAGAGCGTGATCGGAAGACTGGCCACGTTCGAAAGTTCAAGCGTGAGCTGACCATCCCAACCGGCGTCAACGAAGCCAGCGGTGGAGTGAATCAGCAGACCGAGTCGACCAAGCGATGACTTACCTTCGAGACGCGCAACAAGATCGGCCGGAAGGCCAACGCGCTCGCTGGTTGACCCAAGAACGAATTCGCCTGGATGCAGCATGAAGGTGTCATCGGGACCGATCTCGACGAGCTCGGTGAGATCCTCGAGGTTCTGCTTCACATCAATGTGGCCCATCGTGTGATTCCGGAACACCCGGAAGAAACGATCGATATGGAGATCGACCGATGAGGGCTGGACACAGCTTGGGTCGTACGGCTCGATAACAATGCGGCCGGCTTCGACCTCTTCACGGATAGTGCGGTCAGAGAGGATCACGGCTGCGCAGGTTAGTCGTGGATTACTCGGTCAGGAGATCTGCGACGTGCTCGCTGACGAATTCCTCTTCCTGCTCAGCAACGTCATCAATTCGGGCTCGGGCAGGGAGGAAGAACAGCACCATCACCACACCGATCGCAGTCGCAGCAGCAGCAGTGAGCACACCCCAATGCACGGCACTGACAAAGGCGGAATTGGCCTCGGCATTCACCATGGCTGCTTGTTCAGAAAGACCCATTTCTTGCAATCTTGGAACGAGACCGTTCTTGATGGCTCCAATGCTGTTTTGCGCAGATTCGACGGCGGCTTGGGGGAGCGGAAGTCCGAGCCCAGAGAGAAAACCGCCTATCTGATTGCCATAGGTCGTGGCCAGCACCGAGCCAATGACGGCGACACCCAATGCGCCACCGACCTGACGAGTGGTGTCGTTCACTGCCGATCCGACGCCGGCTTTGAAAATTGGCAGCGATCCCATGACCGACTCGGTTGCCGGGGCCATGGTCAGACCCATACCTGCTGACATCAGCATGAGACGCCAAAAAATATTCGAGTACGGCGTATCAACTTGAAGCCCAACCATGCTCAACAATCCGATCGTGACCAGACCAAGTCCACAAGCAACGGTGATCTTGGACCCAAGGCGTTGAACAACTCTCGAGCTAAGCGGTGCGACCACCATCATCACCATTGCGAATGGAATCATTCGCACCCCAGTTTGAAGTGGCGAGTACCCAAGAACGAACTGGAAGTACTGCGTCAACAAGAACAACGATCCAAACATCGAGAAGAACACGAGTGTGATCGCACCAGCCGCGGCAGTGAATCTTGCTGTTTTGAAGAACGTCACATCAAGCATCGGGTGATCGCTCTTTGCTTCCCAAATTCCGAACGCTATGAGCAGCGCGATCCCCACGCCGCCATAGCCAAGTGTCTTTGATGAGGTCCAGCCATTGTGAGGCGCCTCGATGATGGCGAAGAGCAACAGAGCGAGACCAACGATCGACAGGAGTGCACCGATGGGGTCGAGGCGAGGAGCGGACGGATCTTTCGATGTGGGGATGAGAAAGACGCCCGCAATAAGGCCGATCACAACGATCGGAATGTTCACTAAGAAAACCGAGCCCCAATAGAAATGTTCAATAAGAAATCCACCAGTTAGAGGACCAAGCGCGCCCCCGAGCCCAGCGGTTCCGGCCCAAAAGCCGATTGCTTTTGACCGTTCTTCGGGTGGGAACACATTGGTGATGATCGACAACGTGGCCGGCATGATGAGCGCGCCACCAATACCCATGAACGCTCGCGTTGAAATTAATTGGCCCGAAGTAGCAGCCATCGCTGACGCGATCGAACCGATACCAAAGAGAATGAAACCAATTTGCATTGCTCCGCGTCGACCGAACTTGTCACCAAGCGCGCCCGCGGTCAGCAACAGGCCGGCGAAGACCAACGTGTAGGAGTCAATGATCCATTGCAAATCACTTGACGATGCATTGAGGTCCTTCTGGATCGTCGGAATGGCAACGTTGAGAATTGAGTTGTCGAGGACGATGACGAGTAGACCAAAACAAAGGACTGCAAGGATCGCCCAGCGCTGGTCGTAGGCCTTTGCTTGAACTCTTTGAGCGAGCGTCGACATGGCGCGACCTTCCGTCGGGAGCCGGAACGAAGGGTACCGGTCATGTTGTCGAGATCAGCGAATGACTGAAGTTCAGACTTTCTTTGGTCCCTGAACAGGCATGCCCGGCATGTCCTTCATGTACGAACTTTCCTCGACGCGCTTTGAGATTCGCCAGCCATCGGCAGTGCGCACCATTTCATCGACGTACCAAAGACCACAGGTGAAGACAACGAGTTCTTCGCCCGTCGGCATCACCATCGGGTTATGACAGATGGTCTTGACCTTGGCGGTATCCCCGTTGAGTTCGATACGACTTGTCGAGATCATGTGCTGGAACGAAGCGAACATCGGCATTGCCTCTTTGAGATAGGCGATGGTCTCGGTGGGATTGCCAACGCTGCCGCCATAGACCGAGTAATCGATGATCGCATCAGCCGTGAAGACATTGGCAAGGTCGTCGAAGTCACGGTGATCGACGGCATAGCAATAGCGAACGAGTAGGTCCTGAATCTCCATGCGGTCGGAAATCTCTTCAATGCTCAGCGTCATGATGGGCCCCCTTGTTGAACGAGAATTGGACCTTAGAACGATTCTTCGGGTGTCCACACAAAATTCGGTGACCGGCGCTCGGCAAAGGCGGCTACGCCCTCGGGCATGTCTGGGTTGTTGGCCAAGATCGGCGCCCAACGGTCGATCATTGCCACCGAAACCGAACCATCCGCTGCCACCTCATTGACCATTTCCTTCGAGATCATTTGCGTGAGCGGTGAACGCTCATTGGCCAGCAGTGAAGAGAACGCTTCGAGACGTTTGTTCGCAGCCTCGGGTTCAGCAACTTCGTCGACGAGTCCGATACGAAGCGCGCGCTCAGCATCAATCAATTCTGCGGAGAACAACAGATGTTTCGCGGCCGATGGACCAACCAATCGAACAGCGCGTTCCAGGGCGTAGGTCGGATACGCAATGCCAAGACGCGCTGGGGTGATGCCAAATTTCGCAGAGGTGTCAGCAAAGCGAAGATCGCACGCGCCAGCAATCTGCACACCACCGCCTACGCACGAACCAGTAATGAATGCGATGGTTGGACGCGGGAAGGCGGCGAGTGTTTCTTCTGCTTCACGATTCTGGGCTTGATACTCATCACTCATTCCGCTGCTGAATCCGCCAATGTCAGCCCCGGCGCAGAAATGTCCGCCGACTCCACGGACCACCAACACTCGAACCGAATGGTCACGAGCGAGTTCATGGCAGGAGTCGGCCAATGCCGTCCACATTTCAAACGACATCGCGTTGCGCTTGTCGGGGCGATTGAGCCAGATCGTGGCGA
Source organism: Acidimicrobiia bacterium (assembly GCA_016462055.1). Lineage (GTDB taxonomy): Bacteria > Actinomycetota > Acidimicrobiia > Acidimicrobiales > Acidimicrobilacustridaceae > Acidimicrobilacustris. Next base: position 21,333 of record JAEMTX010000003.1, read on the forward strand.
CCGACTCGGCCCTTGTTACAACAATCGGTGCATCGCGTAGTGCGTCGCTCATTGCATCCCAGCTTCCCGACATCGATGGTCGCGATGATCACCGAGCTTCAGTCGCAATGAATCTAGGACACGGGCTCCTCCGCTGGGTCGTATCGAAACCGACTGGCTAGAGTCACTCTGTTCCTGTTCACAGAACACGCGGGTGTAGTTCAGAGGCAGAACATCAGCTTCCCAAGCTGAGGACGCGAGTTCGATTCTCGTCACCCGCTCTCACGAAGTGACACACGGTCTCTCCAATCGGGAGGAGGCTCCGCAAGGAGCCGACGGCTCTCGTCACCCGCTCTAACCCTCTCCCAGCCTGATGAGCATCTGCACCTATCTTTGTTAGCGAACAACATCGTCCTCGTCACTAGGAGAAGGTTATGAAGAACCGTTTCATCGTTGCTTCGATTGCAGCGGTGGGCATCGTCGGCATCGCGGTCGCCGGATGCAGCTCATCAAACAAGGACTCGTCCCCGACAACAACTGCCGCACCGACCACTACCGCCGCAAAAGCCACATCATCGACGGTTGGAAACGTGCTTCCGCCAGTCATCATCACGCCGCAAATGGCGAACGCCAATGAAGGCGGCACTCAGCCGGTTCCCCCCATCAGGGTCGGTGACACCGTTGTGTTCAGCATGGGAACCATCACAAAAGGCGTCACTATCTCAATTGCTCCCAACACCAACCCGTCGGTCTTCGAAGTGACATCGAAGGGATCGAATGACGGCACGGTGTCAATGAACGCTGGTGGCAAAGCAATCGCCGCCGGTACGACCCAGGTGAGTCTCGGTGCAGGCGGCGCCGGCGTCGAAAACTTTCTTGGTACCTACACCCTTGTCATCACCAAGTAATCAACACCACTCTCGCTGAAATGGTCCCGTCCTCCGGGGCGGCACCATTCGTTTTTGTGAACGTCGCCACCCCTTTCCGTGCTACAACACTCCGACCATCAAACGGGGAGAATCCAATGATCCGACTGAGCGTGCTGTACCCGAAGACCGAGGGTGCATCCTTCGACCACGACTACTACCGCGACAGCCATGTGCCGCTCGCACTCAAGACATGGGGCCTTGCCTCAGCAGAGATCGACAAGGGCATCGACGGCCCCTACGAAGCGGCAGTGCACTTCACCTTCGACTCGATGGATGCCTTCGGTGCCGCCCTTGGCGCGCCTGGCACTGCCGATGTTCAGGCCGATGTTGTGAACTACACAACCATCGTGCCGGCAATGCAGATCAGCGAAATCGTTTGACCAAGCCTGGTACTAAAGGTTTGGGATCACCTGGGTCTCGATCAATTTGAGACTCTTCCATGCGAACTCCGGCGGAAGACCACCGACCAATGGGTGCAGCATGCAAAAGGCAAACGGGCCCTTCTCGGTGAGTTCGGTAACGAGTTCCTCGGGGGTTACCACTCGGTATTGACCCGTTGCGCGCAACGCATCGGAATCGTTGACGCGCACGAAACCGGTTGCCCCTTCAATGCCGGCACTTGCAGCCCAATCGCCGTACGCGTTGACTTCGTGCATCGCATACGGGGCGAGTTCGTCCCACCCTTGATCAACGTCGGTCGCAACATGAATGACCGACGTATCACCACCCATGTAAGGGCCTGGATCAGGTTTGCCCAACTTGACGCATTCGTCGGCGTAGAACTCCCAAATTTCAGGAATCGACGGAATAAAGCCATCAGCAATACGCGCGGCGCGGCGAGCTGCTGCTTCCACCGAACCACCCAATGAGATCGGGGGACCACCGACCTGAGCCGGCGTCGGCAACACCTGCACGGTGCGCCCGCGGAACTCGAATGGTTCACCAGTCCAGGCCTGCTTCAACGTTGCGACTGCTTCTGTTGTGCGTGCTGCCCGCTTCGAAAGCGGAACATCGAACATTTCGAATTCAGAACTCACATACCCATTGGTGAGTGTGAGATCGAGTCGGCCACCGCTAATGAGATCGACGACAGCCACGTCTTCGGCCAAGCGAAGCGGGTCGTGGAACGAACTGACCATGGCGGAAATTCCGATGCGGATGTTCGACGAGCGCGCGGCCATGGCTGCAGCCAACGGGAGCGGTGAAGGGAGGTATCCGTCGGGTGATCCGTGATGTTCGGAAAGGATCGCCGTGACGAAACCCAGGGAATCGGCCCACTCGACCATGTCGACCGACGCGGCATAGCGGTCAGCACGAGTTCCGGGCGCCGTCGCCGGCATGCGCATGTCAAAACGGATTCCAAAAAACGCCATCTGCGCCCCCGATAAGTGTGTGATCGCGATGGTACGACCTGATCGTCGCGGCTGCGCTGCCCTCCTACCCACCGGCAGTCGGCCCCCTCGTTCGACCAAGCCGACGAACCAAGCTCGAGCACTTCAACTTCTCAACCATCACCGAGCCTTTGGCTGTCCTGATATCCGGCACCTTCTGCCGTAGGATCACCATTCGTCCTTTCGTTCATTCGATTCCCACCGGTGGTAGTCATGTCGTCAACAACTCCTCCCGGCTCCGACTCCGAAAGCGCGGAGATGCCCGACTCGGCGAGTTCTGGTGCCCCCGATCCGCTCGCCACGCTCTTGCGCGAAGTTGAGGGAACCCCAGCAACTACCACTGGCGCGGACACTCCCGATTCAGGCCTCCCCCTTCCTCCCGCCGAATCAAAGGGCAAACGCCGTAAGAAGATTCGCAAGCCCAAGCCGCGTTGGTTGAAGGTCACCGCGCTTGTTGTCGCAGTTCTTCTCGTCCTCCCAACGGTCTCGTTCGTCAACGCGATGGTCACCACGCAAAACCTTTCGTTCGCTGAACGCGGTGCTGAGTGGATGCGTGACAACCACCTTGGCGGAATCCTCAATACAGTCGAAAGTTGGTGGCTTCGCAACAACAAGCCGAAAGAAGGCGGCGAACCTGATCGCGCCATTAATGTGCCCATATCTGTTGATGTCGGACCCACAACCACGGTGAAGGTCGTTGCGCCACACCTTCCCGCTCCAACCAATGTTGAAGTCCCCGAAGGTGTCACCCCCGTCGCCAATGAAGGTGTGTGGCAACCGGTCGGACCGCTCGTTGGCGGCGCGCAGACGATGTACACAACCCAGGTTCGTCCCGACTCCGTGCACACATCGATCCTCGATGGACTTGTCTGGATTGATCCGAAACTTGTGACCTTTGAGGTATTCCCGGGGTCGGAGGAACCTGGGGGAAAGTGGGCAAAGCCCTCTCAGGTTCCAATGGACCGCCGCCTGTCACTCATCGCTGCATTTAATGGCGGCTTCCGCATGGGCGATGCCAAAGGCGGCTTCTACATGGACGGCGTTACGCAACGTCCGCTTCGTGATGGTGCCGCATCGTTCGTTACCTACAAAAACGGATCGGCCACAGTCGGTCAGTGGGGTCGCGATGCTGTGATGACCCCCGAGGTCACTGCTGTTCGCCAAAACCTTGATCTCATTATCGACAATGGTGGTGGCCCGCCCAATCCCGGCGGCGTGCCAGGCGCAACTGCTGCACCAGGTGCGTTGGTACCTGGTCTGGTTGACAACGTCGATGGGAAATGGGGCGCAACCTTCGGCAACAAGGTCTACGCGTGGCGTTCGGCCGTCGGTGTCACTACCAACGGTGCACTTGTCTTCGGCTATGGCGACGGGCTCTCATCGCTCTCACTTGCCAACCTGATGTTGCGAGCCGGATGTGTTCGAGCAATGCAGTTGGACATCAACACCGTTTGGACCACATTTAACTTCTACAACGCCACCCGCTACCTTGATCCAACATCAGTCCAAGGAACGAAGTTGCTCCCCGAGTCATTTAAGGGCGCGAACCGGTACCTTTCTCCGGATGCACGAGACTTTGTGGCCATCTTCGCCCGCACTCTCTAAACCGTCGCGCTTCGTTCGATGACCCAACCGGAAATCACCCTCGTGATGATTGTCCGGAACGAATCGAGAGTCATAGAACGCTGTCTCGAATCAGTTCGGCCACTTCTCTCGGGCTGGGTCATTGTTGACACCGGTTCAACTGACGACACCATTGAAAAAATTCAGCGTTCTCTCTCCGACATTCCCGGAGAACTGCACCGTCGCGAGTGGGTCGATTTTGGACACAACCGCAATGAAGCACTCACACTCGCCCAAGGGATCGGAACGCACCTTCTCTTGATCGATGCCGATATGACCGTCTGCGCCGAGAGCCCTCTTCCCCAACTCGCTGCCGACGCGTATGAACTCCGGCATGACGCCGATCCCGCGTATTGGATTCCGCGCCTTCTTCGCTCTGACTACGAGTGGTTCTTTGTTGGCCGAACGCACGAGTTCCTCAGTTGCAAACAAACATTCAGTCGGGAACGTTTACCCCAACTGGTGATTGACGATCACGCCGACGGCGGATCTCGTGCCAACAAATTTGAGCGCGACAAGGTGCTACTTGAACAATCAATCGAAGAAGATCCCAGTAACCAGCGTTCGTGGTTTTATCTGGCCCTGACGCTGCGTGACCTTGGCGAAACCGACGCCGCAATTGCCGCCTTCCAACAGCGGGTTGCGCTTGGAGGATGGGATCAAGAGGTCTTTTATTCTCTCTACCAAATCGGTCTTCTTCTTCGAACCCAAGACCACAACTCCGCAATCATTCAACTGCTCACTGCATGGAACTTTCGCCCAACGCGCGCTGAGCCTCTACTCGAGCTCGCTCGGATGCACCGACAACTCGGCCAGTCCGCGCTTTGCGAGTTGTACGCGTCAACGGGCCTCGCATTGCCACCCTCAACAGACTCGGCGTTCGTTCACCCAGAAGCCCATGACTGGGCCCTCAAGTTTGAGCTCGCCATTGCATGGTTTCATCTTGGGCGCGTTGAGGAGGCCCTCGCCCTCAACAACGAGCTTCTCCTTGATGGCGTGCCCCGCGAGATGGTGCCTTGGGTTCAGCACAACCGCGCCTGGTGCCTGCGTTCACTCAGTCGACCCGATCACGAGACACTCGCCCGCCTGCCCGTTGGGTCCGACATTCCTGCGCTCGCCACCCTCATTGACGACATTGCCTACACACCGCTTGCGATCGATCACGCCCCGGGCTGGTCACTTTTCAACCCTTCCGTGACGAACGATCCGGAGGGGAGACTCGTGGTCAATATCCGCAGTTCCAATTATGTGATCGCTGACGACGGTTCGTACACCTTCCAAGGGACTGAGGACGACGGGATTATTCGCACCGTGAATCTGCTGACTCGTCTCGACGAAAACCTTGCTACCTCCGTCGTTGGTCAGATTCCTTCGCAACCCCCGGGCCCAAGCACGAGACTCTCGCGAGTACTCGGCTGTGAAGATGTCCGACTTCTTGCTATCGGAAACTCTTGGAAAGCGCTAGCCACCGTCCGCGATCGAAATCACTACGAGCGTTGCGATATCGCGCTGCTCTCTCTTCCTTCTCTCGATGCGGCCGAGGAAACCATACTTTCCGTTATTCCTGGGCCCGATCCAGCGCGCCACGAGAAGAACTGGATGCCGTTCGTCGTCGACGGCGAACTCCACATCATGTACTTGTGTTCCCCGACCGTTGTCGGTCATCTCGATGCCAATTCTCAACTTGTTGTTGATTCATCAACGACCGGCCCTCCCTCCGCCACTCACTTTCGCGGCGGATCGCAAGGTGTTCCATTTGATGACGGCTATCTCTTTCTCGTTCATGAGGTCACATTCTTCGGAACACAGCGTGTCTATTCACACCGCTTCATTCACGTGACGAGTGCGATCACAAAGAACGGTGACCGGCGTTGGGACATCACGTCGCTGTCATGTCCGTTCTACTTCCGCGAAATAGGCATCGAATTCGCTGCCGGTCTTGCAGTCGACGGCGGTGACATCGTCGCCTCATTTGGCGTGCGAGACGCTGAGGCCTGGCTTGTACGAATGTCGGCCGACCAAGTTGCCAAGCAACTTGTCCCACTCTTCCGAGTGTCTTAGGAACCCAACGGACGAGCGGCGGCACCCAATCCAAAGTGGGCCGAAGCGTGGTTCAAGCAAAGACGCAGGTGCGGTTGTCCCATACCAAAACCCGATGTTCAAGATGTAAACGAACCGCGTTCGCCAACGTCGAACGCTCTACGTCACGGCCCTTGCGCACCAGATCTTCAACTTCATCGCGGTGACTCACGGGCGTAATTCCTTGAGCGATAATCGGGCCCGCATCAAGTTCGGCAGTGACGTAATGAGCAGTCGCTCCAATCAACTTCACCCCACGTTGATGGGCGCGGTGGTAGGGCTTCGCTCCGGCAAATGCTGGAAGAAATGAATGATGGATATTGATCATTTGGCCGTTCCAGCGTTTCGTGATCGCTTCGGGAAGGATGCGCATATAACGAGCGAGCACAACGAGGTCGGGTGAAAGTTCCTCTAAGACCGCAGCAAATGCCGTTTCTTGTTCCGCTCGAGCATCACCGGCAAGACCACCACCGACGAGGCGGAACGGAACTCCATGCTGCGCCGCAAGTTGGCCTGCTGCTGGTTTATCGGAAACGATCGCAGCCACGTCGACATCGAGTTCCCCCAGCGACACTCGTGTTAGTAGATCTGCTGCGCAGTGCAACTCTGATGAGCATGCAATAACAACGCGATCCCGGGTTCCTGGTCGGTGCAACGCCGATTGCATTGAGAACCGATCAATCAGTTGACGCAACCCTCGATCAAATGCTTCCCAATCAACAGGTCCGTCGATTTCAATCCGCTGCAAGAAAACTGCTGAATCACGATCGGTGTGCTGATCGGCATTGGCGATGTTTCCGCCAACGTCAGCGATCAAATTGGTAACAGACGCAACGATGCCCGGTTGATCGGGACACTGAAGAGTGAGTACGGCAAGAGTTTCAGTCGTCATTGGTCATCAATTCATGAAAACAGTGAGGCGAGGCCCCATATTGAGGCGATGGTTCCGAGTGCGATCATCACAATGCTTCGTGCCATCGGTGGACGATTGAGATCGCCACTTTCGTGTTCTTTCGGTGGCCGGACGAGCGCAAGGACCGTTCCGACTGCAAGCGCGCCGCCAATTGCCAGCACGAGCCAAGCAAGTATGTCCTCACCGAAAAACATGTCAGTCCTCCAACAGCCCAGATGCTCTGAGTGCGATGATCGTACGTGTCCGTTGCCATCGAACCGAAGTCGGTTCGAAATCTCAGTCAATCAACGACTGTGCGAACTGATCCGCTGCCGGATTGGCGCTTCGGGCCGATGGCCTCGCAAGAACAAGATGTCGCTCTGCCACCACGACCTGCCCGTTGCGTTCGCTTTGGCCGCTCTGAGCGAGTGGCAATACCGTCCACCCCATTCCCAGTCGGGTCATTTCCCGAAGTACGTCGGGTTGATGCGATTCGGCAACAACATCAACCGCCGCTCCGCGTGCAACAAGTGCTCGCTCAATGAGTTCACGAGTTCGTGAACCACGAGGAAAGAGCACCCATGGTCCCCACGTCTTGGGACTGCCGATCGCCTGGTCGTTCGGCGCAACGATTACGAGTTCCTCAGTCAACACTGGGACAACATCAAGCCCGTCTGTCGCAACGGGATCGACGATTACCGCAAGATCAAGATCTCCGCGCCGGAGTTGTTCAAGGAGTTCACCCGAAGGTGCAACGACCAGGCGAAAGTCGACCTCGGGCTGACGATCACGGAACGAGGTCATTGCATCGTGCAAGTGATGCACCGCGGCGGCATCGATCATTCCCACGCGCACTCGACCGACACCACCATGTTTCGCTGCCGCTACCCAGCGACCGAGGTCGCGGGTGTCGGCGACAACCCGTTTCGCATACGCCAACACCTCAGCAACTTCGTCGCGAAGCATCTGTCGCCGACCCTGTCGTTCAAACAGTGGAAGCCCGACTCGGCGTTCGAGTTCCGCGAGGCCCTGGGACAGCGCCGAGGTGGTCACGTTCAGCGACGCAGCCGCTTCGGAGAAGGTTTCGTGATCAGCTACCGCCACCAGGTACGCCAACTGCTGGATCGTGAGATTCACGAGCGGCGCTTCAGTGGGTAGATGGCGTTCCCGGTGGGTCATCCGGCCACCCTACTGTTTAGTAATGCTGTAATGAAGTTTCTGACTGTCAAGACTCACCTATCCTTTAGGGCATGAACAAACCCGTGAACATTGCTCCCGCCACCGGCCGCCTCGGGGTTCTGACCCCCGGAATGGGCGCCGTCGCTTCGACCTTCATCGCTGGCGTGATCGCCTCCCGCAACGGCCATGCCGTTCCGGTGGGCTCACTCAGCCAGCTCGCCCATATCCGTTTGGGAAAGCGCGAGGAAAACCGCAATCCGCTGATTCGTGAGTTCGTGCCCTTGGCCGATCTCGGCGATCTCGTGTTCGGCGGCTGGGATCCCATCAGCCCCAACGCTCTTGAGGCCGCTCGCACTGCGGGCGTTCTCGAAGACCGTGACCTCGGCCCCATCTCCGCCGAACTCGAAGGCGTTGTGGCGATGGACGCGGTGTTTGACCAGAGTTGGGTCAAGCGCCTCGACGGCACACGCGTCAAGCCCATCACCGAGAAGATGGCGCAGGCCGAAGCACTCATCGCCGACATTGAAAACTTCCGCAGCGAGAACAATTGCGATCGTCTCGTCATGGTGTGGTGCGGTTCCACCGAGGCCTATCAAGAAGCCAGCGCCGTGCATATGACCATCGCGTCATTTGAAGAAGGCCTGCGCAACAACGACGAGAACATTTCGCCCAGCCAGATCTACGCCTACGCCGCCCTCATTTCACATGTTCCGTTCGCCAACGGTGCACCCAACCTTTCGGTTGACCTTCCCTGCATGCGCGAACTCGCAGCCCGCGAGAACGTGCCGATTGCCGGCAAAGACTTCAAGACCGGTCAAACTTGGCTCAAGACCCTTCTTGCTCCTGGCCTCAAGGCCCGCATGCTTGGTCTTCGTGGTTGGTACTCCACCAACATTCTCGGCAACCGCGA
>JAEMTX010000267.1 GCA_016462055.1 Acidimicrobiia bacterium
CCCATAGCTCTCAAGCGAAACGCTGATCGGCCCACGCTCGTAATCAGGTGCCGCGAACTCCTGTCCGGCGAAACAGTGCAGGAACCAATATTCCTCGACAAACGCCAGATGATTCACCAGCCACAACAACGTGGTGTCCGACGGAAGTAACCGGCGCACTGCCGCTTCGTCAGTCACACCCGACACTTTGCGAACAAACGAATCGCTCTGGAAGTCATAGAGCGCACGCAATGTTTCGAATTCACCAGCAACAAGATGCGGAGGTCCTTCATCAGCCATGGACACACGCTAGAGAAAACGACGAAGGCCCGGCGCAATGGCCGGGCCTTCGTACAACAACTGTGATGGGGCTCAGACCCAGCCGTTCTCCCGAACAACCTCGACCATAAGTTCGCCAGCTTCGGTGGGGTTCTTGCCCACGCGGACACCAGCGGCTTCGAGCGCTTCCATCTTGGCGGCGGCAGTGCCCTTGCCACCGGAGACGATGGCGCCAGCGTGGCCCATCTTCTTGCCGGCAGGTGCGGTCACACCAGCGACGTAGGAAACAACCGGCTTGCTCATCTTGTTCTTGATGAACTCGGCTGCTTCTTCTTCGGCCGAACCACCGATTTCGCCGATCATCATGACGGCCTTGGTGTCGGGGTCGGCTTCGAATGCCTCGAGGCAATCGATGAACGAAGTTCCGGGAACCGGATCGCCACCGATACCGACACACGTGGTGACGCCGATGTCCTGAAGTTTGAGTTCGTACAGCGCCTGATAGGTAAGCGTGCCGGAGCGGCTCACGATGCCCACCGGGCCACCGGGCTTGGCGATCTCACCAGCGGTGATGCCGATGTTGCACTTTCCAGGGCTGATGATGCCGGGGCAGTTCGGTCCGAGCAGACGCACGTTCGGAAAGTCGCGCTTCAACTTGTTGAAGAACCACGCTTCGTCGTGTGCGGGCACACCCTCGGTGATGCACACGATGAATTCGATGCCGCCCTCGGCTGCTTCCATCACTGCGTCACGAACGCCAGGAGCCGGGATGAAGATGCACGATGCGTTGGCGCCGGTTTCAGAAACTGCATCGGCAACCGATGCGAACACCGGGATGCCGTCGACGTTTTCGCCAGCCTTCTTGGGGTTGGTGCCACCGACAACCTTGGTGCCGTAATCACGGTTGCGCAGACCGTAGAAACGTCCTTGCGAACCGGTGAGGCCCTGGTAGATGACCTTGGTGTTTTCGTCTACGAAGATGCTCACGGGTTCCTCAGTTCTTCTTCGCGAGTTCGACAGCGGCCGCAGCAGCTTCGAGCATCGTGGGCTTGCTGACGAGCTTGTCGGAGAGATGCGGTGCAAGAAGCGCACGGCCCTCTTCGGCATTTGTGCCGTCGAGACGAATGACAATCGGGGCTTCGATGTTGACCATCTCGAGTGCGCCGATGATTCCCTTAGCAACTTCTTCGCCTCGGGTGATGCCGCCGAAGATGTTGATGAAGATTGACTTCACGTTCGGGTCGTCGTTGATGACCTGGAGTGCGCCAGCCATAACTTCAGCGTTGGCACCGCCACCGATGTCGAGGAAGTTGGCGGGCTTGCCACCGGCTTGGTTGACCACGTCGAGTGTGCTCATGGCGAGACCAGCGCCGTTGGCGATAACGCCGACGGTTCCGTCGAGACCCACATACTGCAGGCCCTTCGCATGGGCAGCTTCTTCGCGTTCGTCACGAACCTGCGTGGCTTCGTACTCGTCCCATTCGTGACGGTACTGAGCGTTGTTGTCGAGAGTGACCTTGGCATCAAGTGCATGCACCTTGCCATCGGTCTTCACGATGAGCGGGTTGATCTCTGCGAGATCGGCATCGCCATCGGTGTACGCGGTGTAGAGCTTGAGCAGCAACGCAACCGCACCGTCGGTAATCGACGGGTTGAGGTTGGCAGCAAGTACCCAATCGCGACACACCGATTCGGTGAGGCCATCGACCGGGTCGATCCAGATCTTGGCGATCGCGTCGGGGTTCTCGACAGCGACCTGTTCAATCTCGACGCCGCCTTCCTTCGAAAGCATGCCGAGATGCTTCTTGGCCGAGCGGTCGAGCGTGAACGACACGTAGTACTCCTCGGAGATGTCCGAGGCGATCTCGATCCAGATGATGCGAGTGATGTGCCCGGAGATATCGAGTCCGAGAATGTTGCCTGCGTGCTCACGGACTTCATCGGCATTGTTGGCGAGTTTGACGCCACCCGCCTTTCCGCGACCACCGGCATGCACCTGGGCCTTGACGACGACGGGATAGCCCA
>JAEMTX010000268.1 GCA_016462055.1 Acidimicrobiia bacterium
CGTTTGTCGATGGCACTGAACCCGGTGCGTTCGCTGCTGCGGTGATTCCTGGGCGTACCACCATGATCTATGCCGAGACTCCGGCCAACCCGAGGCTTGATCTTGTCGATCTCGCCGAACTCGGCGCCATCAAGGGGCCTATCAAGGTTGTCGATTCAACCTTTGCGACCCCGCTTGCGCAGCGTCCGCTTGAGTTCGGTATCGATCTCGTGGTGCATTCCGCCACGAAGGGAATCGCGGGGCATAACGACGCAACAATCGGCGTTGTTGCTGGATCTGCAGAGAACATCGATTGGCTGTATTCGTTTGCAGTGATTCAGGGAGCGGTGGCGTCACCGTTCGATGCCATGAACGCGTTACGTGGACTCCGAACCTTGGGTGTGCGGCTTGAGCGTCAAAGCAAAAATGCGGGTGTGTTGGCTGAGTTCCTTGAATCGCACCCAAAAGTAAAGACCGTTCGTTGGCCGGGCCTTGCCTCACATCCGCAATATGAACTGGCGCAGCGTCAACTCGATCTGCCGGGTGGGCAGTTAGCCTTTGAACTTGAAGGCGGACTCGACGAAGGCCGCACCTTTGTCGAGGCGGTGCAGATTGCGCAGTTAGCGACCTCGTTGGGTGGCCCGGAAACGCTTGTGACGCATCCAGCATCAACCACGCATGTGGCGTTGAGTCCTGAGGAACTCGCGGCTGCAGGGATCGAACCCTCGACTATTCGCGTATCGGTCGGGCTCGAACATGCCGATGACCTCGTGGCCGATTTCGCGCAAGCCATCGATCAGATTAAGTAGTCGTTATGCCGGAGATGCTCGAGGTTGAGATCTACCGGCAAGCAGCGGCGGCAACCTTGGGTCGCCGCATCGTTGCTGTCGACGCGCCCGATGCTTGGTTTCTCAAGGGCGGGGCTGATCAAAGATCGGTGGTCGCTGCGTTAGTTGGTCGCTCGTTTGTTTCTGATCGCCGTCGCGGAAAATTGTTGCTACTCGATACGAGTGATGATGGGCCCACGCTTGGGTTGCGATTCGGCATGACAGGCGTGTTGGAACTCGACGGGGTTGCCGCAATCGATGGCCTCGAATATTCAAGTCATCGCAAAGATCCCGCGTGGGAACGATTCGCGATTCATTTTGATGGCGGGGGAGCATTGCGTCTTCGTGATCCGCGTCGTTTAGGTGGAGTGGAACTTGATCCCGACGAAGAGCGACTTGGCCCCGATGCCGGCGATGTTTCGGTCGCACAGTTGCGTTCGATCCTGGCCGAGAGCAACGCTCCGTTAAAGGCTCGACTCATGGATCAGGCGCGCATCGCCGGCTTAGGAAATCTTTTAACCGATGAGACCTTGTGGCGCGCTGGTTTTGATCCGGCTCGAGCAGCGAGATCGCTCAGCGCCGATGACGTTGCGAAGTTAAGGAAGACGATGCGCTCAACATTGCGAGTGTTAGGCAGGCGGGGCGGCTCGCATCTCGGCGATCTGCAGGACTCGCGCCACCGCGGCGGATTGTGCCCGACCGATGGAGCAGCGTTGCTGCGCAGGACTATTGGTGGGCGTACGACGTACTCCTGTCCTCAGCACCAGCGTTGATCGCCCGGGACTTCATCGGCCGCCGGTCTAGGGTTACACCCGTGATGCGCCCGTCTTCCCCCCGCCGAGCCTCCGTCGCGGTCCTGAGCGGTGCGGCGCTGATGCTCATGATTTCGATGTTCGCGATCGGCGCCGGTCCCGTCGGGGCAGAAGATACGACAACCACGACGGCGCCAGTTTCGACAACCACGACGTCCACGGTTGCGCCCACAACGACTACTGCGGCGCCGACAACGACTATTGCGGCGCCGACCACTACGGGAGCACCGCAGACCACCACCACGCAGAGCAACACATCGACGACTCAGCGCAGCACAACGACGAGTTCCACCTCGAGGGCCTCAAGCACAACCACCTCCTCCTCCACAACAACGACGGTCGTGGCTGCGGTGGGGTCAGGCAGCAAAGACTCAAGCGACAAGGGCTCGCCGTTCTGGTCGACCGGAAAAAAGATTGCTGTTGTTGTCACGTTGCTACTGCTAGCGGCCGTTGCGATGGGGGTGCTCACCTACTTCTATTGGCAAGCGACACGACCGGGGGGCACGCCAAAGGGTGATGACGATGCCAGCGGCTCCGGAGGCATACCCGATACAACCGGCCCAGTAGGTCCTGTGAGTCCGATGTTGGCCGAGGCGTTGCGTCCCGATCCGTTCGTGACTCGCGACGATCTCGGTCTTCTCTGATCTAGCGTTGGGCCATGGCC
>JAEMTX010000269.1 GCA_016462055.1 Acidimicrobiia bacterium
ATGCCCAACGCCGCACATGAGTGGCTTTTTCGAAGGGCCGCTTATCAACATGAAAAGTTCGCAGCAACTTGCGTTACTCGTGATCAATAGCATCAAACACAATATGGTTCGGGATTAGAAGTTATTTTTCCAGGCTTCAAATAGGAAGGGGTCTTCAAATAATTCCTGAGGCGAGATGGTCTCCACATTGGCTTTGAGGATCCCGGTGTCATGATAGATATGCTGCTCGTCCAAGCAATAGGATGCCAGCTCACTGCAGATCCATTGATTGTCGTGATTGAGAAACTTGCAAAGAAGCGACTCAAACTTCCCTCCAAACCTCTTTTCGATAACACGTCCAATGAATGAGTTTGGGATCGCATGGCCTGCTATGAGAGCACTGTCGTATGAGCACCCTAGTTGCGTTTCAGCAGACATAACAATTGAATCGGCAACTGCAGGAGCCAGATTAACTGGCTTGCGAAAGAAGACTTGGCAGTGATCGTCGTCAAAATAGTTAGATAGCTTGCTTCTCTGAACACCTCCGTTCATATGGGCTTCGATGCACTCATTCTCATCAGTCACAATGAGAGCGTGAGACACTCTGATTGACTCATGCGAGCCCAGCGAGTGAAATACGCGATTCCTTGAGATACGAAGTTGCTATCTGAGTAGGTAAAGCCTATGTAGCCTTTGCAGTAGTTGGATCCATACTCAGGGATCAGATTGACAATATTATAAAGTGCGTTGGTCATGAGAGATCCGAATTTAGATACCTCAACTATGGCGGATCGGACACGAAGAGGCACCATCTTAGTATTATCTTAATTACTTTGCGGCCTGGGTTGGTGGAGTTCCTCATGAGAAATCCTTCTAACGCTCAAGATCAGAAGCGGGCATTGTTTGTTTGCATAGGCGGTTTCATTCGCTCCAGCTTTCTGGATCTTGTTGTTAGTCTTAAATCGGCTGGAGATTGAAAAATCCAGGAACCGATTACGCAGTGCGGGTGGCGCTATCTTCCGAAGGTTCGGAAATCCAGCAGGTTGGCAACCTGCATCTACGTGGGAATCGAATCCTGTGCTACGAAAGCGGCTGCGTTCTCGATGAACGCCCCGACAAAATCCTTTACGAGAAAAGCCCGTCATGCGCGACCCTCGCGAGGACTGGCGGCGTTTCGACGCCGCAGCGATTCCGAGTAAAAACTCCACGCCACACCTGGACTCATTCCTGCGCGAGGTGAAGACCGAAGCGGCGGGCCGGCCGCTCATGCTCCTCGACGTGGGCTGCGGCAGCGGGCGGCTGAGTCGGAGGCTCTTCGAGCAGGGGTTTTCCGTGCTCGGCGTGGACATCAACGCGGGCGCTGTTCACGCCGCAGAGCACAACGCAGCGTCCGCCGATACCGTTGGCCGCTCGCTGCGATTTGCAGTGGCCGACTTCGCCGAGGATGCCTCGCCGCAGCTCGACGGCGGGCCGTTCGACGTGGTCGTCTGCCAACTCGTGATCTCGATCATCGGCGACATGCGCCATCGGGCAAACCTCCTCAGGCATGCGCGAGAGAATCTCAGGCCCGGTGGTCGGCTCTTCCTGTCGGCCTCGGGCGTTTCCGACACGATCAACGCCGGCTACGCGCGGCTCTACGCCGAAGACATTCCACTGACCGGCGAGCGATACACCTACCTCTCGCGAAACGACAGTGGCAAGGTGCTCTACATGACCCACCACTTCACGGTGGACGAACTAACGAGCCACCTCGAAGCGGCGGGGTTCGACGAGATCAGCGTGGCGACAGAAAGGGAAACAAGTAGTCGCCGACCAAACGAGGCGGCCTACTTCCTCTACGCCACGTGCCGGTCGAAGCAATGACGCACGTGGCTGCCAAATCGGTAGCCGCAGGTGAACCCGAGCTGTGAAGGAGTAATTGACACCGACTCGGCATACTTTCATCTAACGCTCAAGATCAGCGGCGGGCTGCAGCAAGTTGCATTCGTGGGTAATCATTGGCCCCGTCCGCTGAATCGTGATGTTAGCCCGGGCCGCCCACGCTGTTACTGGTTCGCGATTGTAAAGACCATATCCGTCACCGCTCGCCGGAACGATTCGTTCTCGACGAACTGCTTGTAAACCTGGGTGTCGTCCTTGAGAAGCACCTGCATCACGCGGCCGAGGGCGGCGTCGAGGTGGAGAGGAACTACGACATCGTCGTGGCTGCCACGGACGTTCCCGGGATCCAGAAGCTGCTGCCCAAGGAGTTCCGCGTCTTCAAAGACTTTGACGGGGTGTACAACCTCGACGCGGTTC
>JAEMTX010000083.1 GCA_016462055.1 Acidimicrobiia bacterium
GATGCCGATGGAAACGGTGAAGGGCTCGGACCCGACGGAATCATTCACAGTCGATTTCGTACTTGGAAGGAATCGTTGCGTGATGATCCGGAACTCGGATCCGAACCCAATGAGATGAACTAACCCTTTGTCACCAACGCGCCGGGGAAGTCGCCCGCGGCACGGAACTGATCGAGGTGTGCGTGGTAGTTGAGAAGACTTCCCGCGTAGACAAGGCCCTTTGCAGCCTTTTCGTCTGGCGCTGACATTTCGTTATTGAAGTAACCCGGCGTACAGGTCGCCACGTACTCGGCACCGTTGCCGATTGCTCCGTACAGCACCATGAGCCAATCTTCTTCGGCTTCAGGAGTGGCTTCGATCGTGGCGATGCCCTGGTCCTCACACAACTTGATGAGTTCGGCGACGTGACGAGCCGAACGGCCAAGGAAGTGAACGAAGTTGGTTCCGAATCCAGCCTGCACGAGGCTGATCACCATCATGTTCGGGAAGCCACCTGACAAGACACCATGAAGAGTGTGGGCGCCATGCGACCATGACTCATTGAGGGTCACGCCGTCGCGGCCAACGGGGTCGAAACCAACACGGGCATCGAGATCGGTGTTGACCTCGAAGCCTGAAGCAAATATCAGGCAGTCGACGGGGTACTCAACGCCATCGATGACAACGCCGGTTTCGGTGACGCGCTCGATGCCTTTGCCGTCGGAATCAACCAGGTGCACATTTGGCTTATTGAACGAAGGCAAATAGTCGTCGTGGAAGCAGACTCGCTTGCAGTTCTTGCCGTAATAGGCCTTGAGCTTCGCAGCAGTTTCTGGATCTTCAATGATCGTGTCAACGCGACGACGAAGCTTTTCCATCGTCTTGAAATCGCTCAGTTCCATCTCGGCAAGATGCTCAGGAGATTCAACGGCTGCCTGAGTATTGCGCCACATGACATCGGTCCAACCATCGCCAACAAGATCAACCTCGGGCATTTCGCCGGTGACCGCTTTGGTGAAGTTCACGATGCGTTCCTGCTGCCAACCGGGCTTGAGACTCTTAAACCATTTCTCGTCGGTCTTGCCGTTGTTACGGACACCAACAGCACTCGGCGTGCGCTGGAAGACGAACAAATCTCCCGCCGCTTCGGCCAGTTTCGGAACCGCTTGAATAGCAGTTGCGCCGGTTCCGATAATGCCGACGCGCTTGTCGCCAAGCTTGTCCATGAATTCGCGCGGGCCACCGCCGGTGTAGTCGTAATCCCAGCGGCTGGTGTGGAACATACGTCCCTTGAACTTCTCGATGCCAGGAATGCCGGGGACCTTTGGCTTATGAAGAATGCCGCCAGCGATCACGATGTACTTCGAACTGATCTTGTCGCCACGTGAGGTCGTGATGTTCCAACGGTTCGCGCTGTCGTCCCACACTGCACCATTGATGACGGTCTGGAACAGCGCGTGCTCATAGAGATTGAACGTGCGGCCGAGGAGTTGGCAGTAACCGAAGATTTCCGGCGCACTCGCGTAACGCTCGGTAGGCATGTAGCCGGTCTCTTCGAGAAGCGGAAGGTAGGTGTAGGACTCAACGTCGCACATGCAACCGGGGTAGCGGTTCCAATACCAAGTGCCACCGAAGTCGCCACCCTTTTCCACGATGCGGAAATTGGTGATGCCTTGGTTCTGCAGATCAATGCCAGTGAGCATGCCGGCGAATCCGCCACCGACGACGACGACCTCGGTGTCTTCGGTGATTGCATCGCGAGTGAAGTTCGGATCGGCATAGGGATCTTGGTCGAGTTCTTCGAACTGTTCCTTCAGACCTGAGAATTGCTTGAGGCCATCAGTACGCAAACGCTTGAGTTGCTCTGCGGCGTACTTCGCCCGAAGTTCCTCAACCGAAACTTCAATGCCTTCGTTCTGCTCTGCCATTTCTGATTCCCCCTGGAGACTTAACTGGTGACGCCTACGACGTGAGTCGACATTGTGGCAGATGTTCAGGATCTGTTCCTGATTGGATGAGTAGGCGGATTTACGGCTTCATCACCAGCCGGAACGTGAGATTGATTCGCTCACCCACAGCCTTCTTGGTCTTTGGCACCCGATGACGCCAGAGTGCCTGGGTCGTCCCACGCATTATCAGAAGATCTCCGCTGTGGAGATCTAGCTCAACCTTCTCGGCGTGATCATTGACTCGGCGCATATCGAATCGGCGAGTCGCCCCGAGGCTTAGAGAACCAATGACCGGCATTGGTCCAAACTCGGATTCGTCGTCGGCATGCCAATCCACTCCGTCATTGCCGTCTCGGTAGAGGTTGCAGAGAACCGAATTGAATGTTGCTCCTGCGTGTTCGCTCACAAGATTCCGCAGCGTTAAGAGTTCTTCTGACCACGGGTCAGGATCATGGTGAATCCCCGAGTAGGTGTAGTCGAGACCCTCATCGGCAACCCATGATTCGAGCCGAGGCACAGCGATGAGCCGCCCAAACATCCGGAGATAGTCCTGTCGCCACGCCACACGTTCACGAAGCGCCACGAACGCAGCATCGGCGGCGACTGAATCGACGGCGTTACGGACGAGGGTGACATCGAGTCCGGAGCCCTTGGGTTGTTCATCGAACAATGCTGGCTGACTTGTCATTACACCTCCTCCTTATCAAGCAACTTTCAGCCCAACGATAGGTTCACCCCGCCGCTGATGAGCGGCTGGAAGTACGGTAAAGGTATGACTTTTCCAAATCGACCGCCTGAAGGCGACTGGTGTGGCTCGCAGTTCCTGAAGTTCGAGCGCGAGGGTTCGATTGCTGTTCTCACCGTCGATCGTCCCCATCGACGAAACGCTATGACACCAGCGATGTATTTCGGTGTCCGCTACGCCGTCGACTACGTCGCGAAGTCTGACGATCTCGCGGCACTTGTCATTACCGGAACCGGTGATGTCTTCATCCCCGGCGGCGACCTCGGCGGCGACCAAGAAGACAGTTGGGCTGACCTGGCCAATCTGCTTCATATGGACAACGTCCCATTCGATGCGATTCGAAATGCGTCCAAGCCCACCGTCTCTGCAGTGAACGGCATCTGCCAAGGCGGAGGGCTCGTCATCGCGATGCTTTCCGATGTCGCCGTTTCTTCCACGAACGCAACCTTCCGCGCTCCTGAGTTGCTCCGCGGAATTGCCGACACGTCCTATGCCGCGATCCTTCCCGGACAGATCGGGATTCCACGCGCTCGCGACATGCTCATGACCGGCCGAGTCATCGATGCGGTCACTGCGGAGTCTTGGGGCCTTGTTACCCGAGCCGTATCGCCTGGTGCTGAACTCTCCGAAGCGATCGAGATCGCGAAACAAATTTCTCGAGGAGCACCAGGGGCTCGCAACATCGTCAAACGCGAGATCAACCGCCAATACGAAAACTACGACCGCATGTCGATGACCGAATCGCTCTACGGGCCAGAAGCGCTCGAGGGATTCAACGCGTTTAAAGAACGCCGTAACCCATCGTGGGTTCCTGAAGACCTTCGCACCGAAGGCCGCCTCTGATCCCGATCGGGATCGGGTTCGAAGATGCGAGCATCACTTGGGGAGATCGAAACGGCACTCGTTGCGCTTGCGCGTTCCGTTGCAACCGATACAGGCGTT
Organism: Acidimicrobiia bacterium; assembly: GCA_016462055.1. Taxonomy (GTDB): domain Bacteria; phylum Actinomycetota; class Acidimicrobiia; order Acidimicrobiales; family Acidimicrobilacustridaceae; genus Acidimicrobilacustris. The sequence goes on from JAEMTX010000083.1 coordinate 3,616, forward strand.
TCGAGTATCGAGGAACTTCCTCCGTTCGCTGACGCCGATAGGGCATGGAGCGCTCTTGAGACAAGCGGGTTGCTCAGTCTGCGCAATGACGGCGGATCGGTTCTCGATCTCGTGCTGTGTGCAGAACAGTTTGCGGCAGTGCTAAGCGCATCGCCCTTTATCGGAGCAGTCCTCGGCCGTGAACTCGTGGGACCAACGAGCGAACGAATTGTTGCCAGCCTTGATGGCCACATCGCTCCCGATGCGCTTGGTGCTGAGAAAGTCACGTTTGTGCGAGCAGGTCACACTCACGTAACGAATTCGGACTCGGTGATCCTCACCGCCGATCGGTCTCGAGTCGCAATGACAACTGCTTCTTCCGATGTCACATCAATCAGTGCTGCAGATGAAGCGGGCTTCCTTGCCCTCACGCAACTTCTTTTGGGCGCTGATCTCGTCGGAAACGGAATCGCTGCCATCCAGGACGCTGTTTCCTATGCCTGTGAGCGTGAACAATTCGGTGTTCCAATCGGCGGTTTCCAAGCTCTGCAACATCTTCTTGCTGATGCATGGGTTGACCTCGTTGCTGCGCGTAACGCACTCCGGTCGGCGGCATGGAAACTCGGGAACGAGACGAGCGACGCGTACTCGTCAGCCGCTCGCGCATCACTCGTTGCTTCCGAAGCCGGCGTTCGTGGCTGCGAGACTGCCACTCAGGTGCTCGGCGGAATTGGACACACGTGGGAGCACCTCGCTTCGGTCCGTCTCCGACGCGCGCTCATGTCTCGAGTACTACTGCCAGAACCTTCCGACGAACTGCTCTGCGCTCGAATTGGCGTCACTCCTTCTGGTATCGCTCTTCAAGACGGCTTCGACCTTCGCGATGACGCCGTAGAAGCGTCGTTCCGTGCGCGACTTCAAACCTGGCTTTCGACAAGACCACCAACTACGGATTGGCATCAACGACTTGCGGCAGCCGGATTCGTGGGCGTTTCAATGCCGACCGAAGCCGGCGGTTTCGGGCTTCCCGTCACCTGCGAAGCGATCGTTTCAGAAGAACTCGGCGATAAGGGTTTTCCTTCAACCCCAGCAATCGCACACCTTGCACACGCGCTCGCCGAATTCGGAACCACTGAACAGCGAGAAGCTCACCTCACGAGCATGCTCGATGGTTCTATTCGGTGGTGTCAGGGCTTTAGCGAACCCGGAGCCGGTTCCGACCTTGCTTCACTCCGCACTCGAGCAAACATCGACGGAGACGGCTTCATCATCAATGGGCGAAAGATCTGGACAAGTGAAGCCGCTCAATCCGAGTGGATTCTGCTGTTGTGTCGAACCGACAAACATCCACATCATGGTCTTTCAGTGCTTCTCCTCCCCCTTGATTCGCCCGGAATTGAAGTGTCGACCATCGTCACGGCGTGGGGATCTGAGGAATTCGCCGAAGTGTCATTCACGGATGTGCGTGCACCGAAGTCTGCACTGCTTGGTGTCGAAGGTCAGGGCTGGGAAATAGCGATGTCGTTACTTGCCGTCGAACGTGGGCCAGCTGATATCGGTTGGATCTCAAAGTTTCGGCGAACAGCGTCTGCGCTACTGGGCGATCCGCTCATCGCAGCTCGGCCTGACGTGCAATATGTTGCGGCATGGATCGAAGCACTTGATGCCACCGTTGCCGTCACATTGACTGATCGACGAAACGGCACATTCGATCCAACCTCGGGTTCGATCGACAAACTCCTGATGACCAAAGTCGACCAACTTCTTCACGATGTCGCGCTTCAATCAGATTCTCAAGCACTTTTCCAAGAGACGACCGAAACGCTTGAGCGCTACCTGTGGGCGCGTGCAGCAAGTGTGTTCGGCGGAACTAGCCAGATCCAGAAGAACATCGTTGCTCAGCGGGTTCTGAGACTTCCGAGAATCTGAAGTTCAGTTCAACCACGAGCCAAGGCGACAGCCTCTCGAACTTTGTCTTTCTGAATCTTCCCCATTGGATTGCGTTCGATCGCTTCCACAAAAACGATTTCCTCTGGGCACTTGTACTTGGCCAACCCGAGCGAGATGCAATGTTCGGCCAGGCGAGGAACATCAATTGAACTGTCGGGAGCAAGAACGATTGCGGCACATACACGCTCGCCAGTTTTCGAATCGGGAAGCCCGATGACCGCAACGTCAGCAACTGATTCGTGAAACAGAACGGCTTCTTCAACTTCTGTCGCCGAAATGTTTTCGGCATTGCGAATGACGACATCTTTCAGTCGACCAACGATGCGAATTCGGTCATCATCAGAAATTTCAGCGAGGTCACCGGTTCGAAACCAGCGGTCATCGGTGAAGGCAGCCGCATTGAGCGACTCGTCAACGTAACCAAGGAAACATTGAGCTCCTCGTAACTGGAGTTCGCCATCGATCACTCGAGCCTCAACTCCTGGTCCGGAGGGACCGACATCGCGACCAACTTCGGGGCCATCAAACCATTCGCAGGTGCAGTTCGGGACTTCAGTGAGTCCGTATGCCCCCACAACACCCGCTACGCCAAACGTGTCGATGAGTTCTTGATTCAAGTCCCCGGGGATCGGCGCTCCACCGCCGACACATCCGCGCACGTTCGGAAATAACGAACCGCCCTCATGGCGATGTTCCGCCTCAAGAAATGCACGGAAAAATGGAACGGCAGAACCCAACATTGTCGGGTTGTGCGTTGCCATGCGATCGGCGGTCGACGCCGGATCGAAGACATCAAACAGCACAAGTCGAACACCAGTGTTGAGCGAGGTCACCAACATCGCGATCCCACCAATATGAGAAAACGGCCATGCGATCGGGTACACATCGTCTGGACCGAACCCCAAACGCTCCGACAGCGATAACGCCGAAGCCATCGCCGACCTATCGGTATGGCGAACACCTTTCGGTGCGGCCGTTGTCCCGGACGAGAAATAAATCCAGCGACCGTCACCATTCGTTCTTGGTGGCGCTGGGAGCGCCGATGGATCACCCTGCGGTAATCGCAATGGAGTTGTCGCATCAACCAATGTTTCGTAGTCCGCAGTCCACGCCCGCAGGCCGAGTTCATTCGCCATCGCTTCGTGGTCGAACCCCCGCCATCGTTCGGGGATGATCAGCAGATCGGTTCCGATCTGACTAGCGATATGTCCAACTTCCGCGTGGCGAAGCATCGAGATAATCGGATTCTGAACAACTCCAAGCCGCGCGCACGCGACGAGCATGACCACCGCTTCAAGCGTTGTCGGAATCTGCCATGACACGACGCCACTAGGAACCACACCAAGTTCAAGCAGACCTGCGGCGACCCGTTCAGCAGAGTCACGAAGTTGACCGGTCGTCAGCGAACGACCGAAATCGTCAACAGCGACCACACGATCGGGGTACTGCTGCGCGGTCGAGTTGACGAAGTCCCAGAACGTGTCTGCCATTCGCTCAGACTGTCACGTTCAGTCAGGTAGCGAACAAAACTCATTTCACGGCAGTCTCGCTCGAGATTTGACCTCTCAAGCTGTTGCCGCAAAGGGTTACATTAAGCAGTCCCCCGGCTGGAGCACCCGTGAGACTTGACCAACCCATCATTCGATTGCCGATCAGCACCGATATCGAGGCCCTCATCGCCGAGATCAGCGCGATCCCCGAAGACGTTTGGCGTCCCCATCCCGAAGGTATGCCCGGCAACAGTGCCCTACCTCTGGTTTCCGTCATGGGCGATCCAACCAACGATTCAGTCGTAGGCCCGATGCGACCGACACCGCATCTGGAAACACTGCCGTCGGTCATAAACGTCATGGCGGGGCTGACCGGACTGGGCTGCCCTATTGGTCGCACCCGTTTGATGCGTATCGACATCGAGTCAGAAGTGAAATCGCATGTCGACACCAATCGCTATTGGTGGGACCACCTTCGCGTACACATTCCGATTATCACCGACCCTGCCGTGCTGTTTCATGTTGAAGATGAATCCGTACATATGGAACCGGGCAGTTGTTGGGTGTTCGATACATGGCAACCACACCGTGTCGAGAATCCCGTAAATGCTCCGCGTATTCACTTAGTCATTGACACTGTTGGCGGCGCCGGTTTCTGGTCGCTCATCGACAGGCAGACGGGGGCACTCGACCCCAATGCACCGCTCCCCGCAGTGCAAAAGGTCAACGCAATTGCGTTTGAAACTGCGAATCAACCACAGGTGATGCCCTCAGCAGAAATCGACCAAACGCTCGCCAATATTCTTCACCAGTTCGCCGAAGTTGACCTCGACCGGGCCGTTGAACTTGACCAAGCGCTCATTTCTTTTCGACGTTCTTGGAAAGCATGCTGGTCTCACTTTGGCGACAACCCTCAGGGTTTTGATTCATTTGACAAACTTCGAGATGAAGCCGACGCAGTCGTTGACCTTATAGATGATCAACTTCCCAATACGGTGAAAGTTAACGAAGCAATCCGTCAACTTGTACTTCGTCCATCACTTGCACGAGAAGCATTCGGTAGTTCCCCGCAGGTTGCACCTACTACTGATCCCGGTGCTCGGGCTGCCGCTTCAGCGCCCACTTCAGCGCAGCCACCACAATCCACTTCGCCGGCTGTGCCCGCGCCAAAACAAATTGGTGAACCGATCACTCTTGATCGTCCGGTGTTCATCATTTCCTCGCCTCGTTCGGGCAGCACGATGTTGTTCGAAGCAATGATGCGCGCCAAAGAGTCCTACACAATTGGCGGCGAAAGTCATCAACTCATTGAAGCGTTTGCCGCACT
>JAEMTX010000084.1 GCA_016462055.1 Acidimicrobiia bacterium
GTTTCGGAATACTTCTGTTTCGTAATTGTGACCCTCAAAGAAACTCGAACCACTCGGGGCGATACCATCCAGGCTGCACAGCCGGTTGGTTGATGCCAGTGCTTTGGAGGGACCATGGAACGGCTCGCTATAGATCTTCTCGCCCCTGAGCTCTACGGAGGCGACCCGTACCCCACCTACGCCTGGATGCGCGCCAACGAACCGGTCTACTGGGACCAAGCCAACGAACTTTGGGGAATCGCTCGCTACGACGACATCGTCGACATCGAGAAGCGCAAAGACGTCTTCATCAATTCCGATTCGGAAAAGGGCGGCTACCGGCCAAACCTTCCCGCCGATAACGCCATCATCGGCCTCGACGACCCCCTCCACATGAAGCGCCGCAACATGGTTTCTCGTCGGTTCACTCCCCGTGCTGCAAGCGCATGGGAAGACGACATCCGCGGCAAAGTCACCAAACTTCTTGACGCAGTGCGCGACAACGGCGGATCCGCCGAAGTCATTAACGAAATGGCTGCACCCCTGCCCGCAATGATGATCGGCAAACTTCTCGGATTCGAAGAAGAAGACTGGCCCAAGTTGAAGCATTGGTCCGAGACCACCATTGCTCTTGGTGGCGGCCCTCGATATTTCAACGACGAGGGAATGATCTCGGCGATGGAATTCGCGGGTGCTGCTGCGGAACTTTTTGAAGCAAAGAAGTCCTGCCCAGCCGACGATATTTTCTCGTTCTACACAACCGCTGAAATCAATGGTTGTCCGTTCGATCCCAACGATGCAATCGCAGACGCGCTATTGCTCCTTGATGGCGGTGCCGAGACCACGAGAACTGTCATTGCCTGGACAATCCTCAACCTGATCAGCAATCCCGCTGAAATGGCGAAGTTGCGCAACGGTGCCGACCTCACTGTCGCTGTCGAGGAAATGATTCGTTACGTCACGCCAATCCACAACATGTGTCGCGTTGCGAAGGTTGACGCCGAAGTCAACGGCGTGACCATTCCAAAGGGCAACCAGGTTGTGCTGATGTACTCGTCAGCAAATCGGGACGAAGCCCACTTCGACCGACCGGAAGAATTTCTTGTGGATCGCACACCGAACAACCACATTTCGTTTGGTTTCGGTACGCACTTCTGTCTCGGTGCATCGCTTGCCCGACTGGAAATTCGAGTGTTCTTCGAAGAACTCCTCCGACGCACATCAGGGTGGAAACTCACCCCAGGGACCAAGCCCGTCGAGATGGCGAATGCATTCGTTCGCGGTATTGAATCGGCCCATGTCGATTTCGAGTTCATCGCATGACCACCGACCCCACGGAAGTGCCTCTGCCCATCCCGGGCAAAGAGGTTCGGTTCCGTCACATGGACGATCCCGATGTTCCGTGGCAAATGGTTCGAGCTCAACAGAACGCCGACGGTTCGACCGCATACGTGCGTGAGAAATGGTTCGCGTTCAGTCCCGATCCGCAGTATCTCTCGCTCTATGCCGAATATGACCCGGGGATGATGGTTCGTCGCCACGGCCACTACTCGCCGCATATCGTCTTCATCATCGACGGCGGACTGTGGTTTGGCGATCGCTGGTGCCCAGCAGGCACCCATGTCGAACTTCCATTTGGTGCTGCGTTCGGCCCCATCCGTGCCGGCGATGACGGTGCGAAGTTGTACGAGGTCATGATGGGTGACCCGCGTTCGTGGGGAGATCAACCCGAGGTCTACGAAGCAGCATTGGAAGAGCACGGCGTAACGCCGTTGCCCGACCCGCCTCTCGACTTCCCTGATTGGTTATCTGACCTTCGCGCCCATTGGGCACCCGCCGCCGAAGGCGACTGAACCACTAAAGCACTAGGGCCAGAGCGGTTCGTCGTCGCGGAAGCCGACGTCCTCGCCCCACTGATTACGGAACGACACATCGTGCGCCGGCTGGCGCGTAGCGACGCCCCACTTGCCCGTGGGATAGCCGAGCGACACACAGCCCAGCATGTTCCAGCCTTCGTCCTTCGGAACTCCGAGGATGTCGAGCACCTCGTCGTTGTGAAACACGAGCACCTGTGTAAGCGAGGTGCCAACACCTTCGGCGCGAGCGGCAAGTTGCGCATTCCAGAGTGCGGGGTAGACCGAGGAACCACTGGGATCGTGCTGAGCGAAACCGAACATATAGAGCGGCACCATTTCGAAGTTGTCAGCCAACCATTGCGCTGACTTCTGCACACGGAGCATCGACTTCGACTCTTCAAGTTCTGGCGCAGCGTGAGCGGCGTCGAGACGATCCTTGTAATACGAACCCCACAGCACCGACATTGCTTGGCGATAGATCGGACCGAGTCTTGCCTTTACGTCGGGATCGTCGACAAGAAGGAATCGCCAGTTCTGCGTGTTGCCACCGCTCGGGGCGCGAACAGCAGCGTCCATGATGCGAGCCTGTACGTCCATCGGTATCGGATCGGGCTTGACCCGACGCATTGCTCGAGTCGTGTAGAGCGCTTCACGAATATCCATATGAATCAACCTTCCTTGGCGGCCAAAACGGCCTGATGCAGTGCGAGAACGAGAGCCTCGAATTCAGCGCATTCGTCGGTTGACAATGAATGCAACACGCGAGCCATAGCGAGATCGGTGCCGGCCTCGGCAACTCTCCATTCACTTTTCGACGAGTCGTCGACCGGAATTGCTGCCGCGTCCCACCCAAAGATCGGAGCCATTCCCGGCGAATGCACCACAACGGCTTCGGCTGGTGAGAGTCCCATAGCGAGAACCGCACCGCCGTGAAGACCACCACGTAGTTCGCGCATCGCGTTGAGGTAATGCTGCGCTCGCGCCTTCGGTCGGTCGCTACCTGGAACTGGCAGCGACCGCCAACCGGCGAACAGTGCCGCGCCGGCAGGAGATGCGGCGTCAGACACCTTTGCCGCGAGTTCTGAAAAACGATCGAGCGAGTCGAGATAAGGAAGATGCGTGTCGCCATAGGCGTGACAGAGGTCCGCCCATTCACCTGCGGCCTTGGCCGGATCCATCACCTTGCGAGCAAGTTCCCATTGCGTCTTCACCTGCTCGGGGCTCCAAAAAAAGAACGCCGATGAAACAACGTCGGGAGTGGTGTCACCGAGAACTCCGCCGCGACCAAGCACATAAAAATCGATGCCCGAGAATCCGAGTTCGGCGCCACGGGCGTAGGTGGCGCCGTCCATCATGAACGCTCCGCCCATTTCGCCGATTGGCCTGGCGATCACTTTGGCGGTTTCAACGTGAGTCATGTGTTCTTCCCCTCCTGAAGTTTCTGTGGGCGCGCATGCCCTTCAGACCTGCGAACCCTACGCCCTCGTGAGGAAATGGTCATCCCGGTCTGGGCCGGTGTTACCGTTCCACGGTCCGAACTTCAAGGGGGAACCATGGCCGACGAGCAACCGCAGCGAGGCGTAAAGCAGCGCAACAAGATCGTGATGAGCCCCGAGGAAATCGATGAGTTCCTCAAGGGTCGACGCTCGATGACAATGTCGACGATCAATCCCGATGGAAGCATCCACTCAATTGCGATGTGGTACGGCTTCCTTGAAGGCTGCATCGGCATTGAGTCGAAGGCCAAGGCTCAGAAAGTTATGAACCTGCGCCGTAACCCCAACCTCACCATGCTGGTTGAAGATGGCGAGACCTACGAAACCCTTCGTGGCGTAACGCTCATCGGCAAGGCCGAGATCATCGACGACCCAGAGCGCATGTTCGAACTCGGCATCAGCGTGTTCGACCGCTACATGGCGCCATATACCGAAGAGATGAAGGGTGCGGTCGAGATGATGCTGCACAAGCGCGTTGTTGTGAAGCTCAATGTTGAGCGCACCATTTCTTGGGACCACCGCAAACTTGGCGGCGGTTACTAAACCTTCCGATCAATAATCGGAGACTGAGCGTTCAAGAAGGTCGGCGAACTCAGCGCGTGCGGCCGCACGTCGTTCGGGAAGATGTTCGCTCGGCCAGTCACCCTCAGCCGGCGAATAGTCCTTCAAGACTTCGCGAGCAACCGTGAACTTGTGTACCTCGGTCGGTCCGTCGGCGATCCCCATCGTGACCGAAGCCATAAGCATGTTCGCCAGCGGCATTTCGTTTGAAACACCAAGAGCTCCATGCAATTGCATCGTGCGTAACACCGCTTCACGGTAGACCTTCGGCGTTGCGACCTTCACTGCCGCAATTTCCTTACGCGCAGCGTGCCCGCCCTTTTGGTCGACAACCCATGCCGCATGCAGCACCTGAAGTTTGAATTGCAGAAGTTCGATGAAGGAATCGGCGATCTTTTCTTGGGTCGCTTGTTTGCGGGCCAAAAGTTCACCCTGTGTCGTGCGACTAAGAGCTCGCTCGCACAACATGTCAAGACAGCGCGACACAGCGCCAACCGTGCGCATGGCGTGATGCAAACGCCCGCCACCAAGGCGGGTCTGAGCGATCGTGAATGCTTGTCCTTCGCCACCGAGAAGATTCTCGGCTGGAACACGAACGCTGTTGTAGCGAACGTAGGCATGCCCACCGTGACCTTCTGCTTCTTGACCGACGCCTACATTGCGAACAACTTCGATCCCTGGCGAGTCGGCCGGCACGAGAAACATCGATGCGCCTTTGTGCACCACAACGTCGGGGTCAGTAATCACCATGACAATCAAGAACGTGGCATAACGAAGCGATGATGCGAACCACTTCTCGCCATCGATGACCCATTCATCACCATCACGCACAGCGCTGCACTTAAAGACTCCGGGATCAGCACCACCCTGAGGTTCAGTCATCGAATAACACGAAGAAATACGGCCGTCGAGCAGTGGCTCGAGATACTTGGCCTTCTGCTCCGGAGTTCCGTAGTGGGCGATGATTTCGGCATTGCCTGAATCGGGTGCCTGACTTCCGAACACCGTTGGTCCGAACTGTGAACGACCGAGAATCTCATTCATGTAGGCGAGTTGGACCTGCCCATAACCCTGGCCTCCGTATTCAGGAGTGAGGTGACACGACCACAGCCCGCGGTCTTTCACGATCTGCTGGAGTGGACGAATCGCTTCTTCGTAGAAAGCGCTGGCCTTGTTGTAGACCATTTCTTCGCCAGCGAATGCCAGGTCAAGAGGTTCAACCTCGGCCTTTACGAACTCACGAATCCAATCAAGCTGTTCTTGGAAGTTTGGATCGATGCTGAAATCGGCCATTGCGAATTCCCTCTCGTTAAAATCTGTTTATACGGTAGGTCCGGTTTGCGCATTCGGCGAAATGGGAGTCAATGCTCCCATTCGCATCGAAGCGAGGAGACCGACCGAAGATTGCACCCAGACGGAACCGCTCCGGGGTCGTCGCTGGCAAGTTTCAAACCAGGCAGACGATCCAAGATGACCTCGAGCGCAGCGAGCAACTGCTGTTTTGCCATATGGGTGCCCGGACAAAACTTGACCCCAAAGCCGAAGGTGAGAATATCGGCATCGGGTCGATCGATATCGAATTCATCGGGCCGATCGAAATGCGAAGGGTCGCGATTCGCCGACGCAACCCCGGCGAGGATCATTGACCCCGCTGGGATGTGCACTCCGCCGATTGTTCCGTCTCGTAATGCCATGCGAGGAAGAAGTGGAACCGGGGGTTCCCAACGCAGCAGTTCGCGCACGACCGACGGAAGAAGTTCTCGTTCGTTACTGATTCGCTCCAACAGCGCTGGTCGATGAAGCAAGGTCCACAACAAATTGCTCAACGCATCAGAAGTCGTTGTTGCCCCAACAGCGAACAGCAACCGGACATGCGAATGCACTTCCTCGTCGGTCAATGTCACCCCTTGGAACTCACCAGTGACGAGTTGAGAGATGACATCGGAACCAGGACGCTCGCGGCGTGCAGCAACCACAGGCGCGATCACTTCAGAAAGTTCGTCGGCCGCCCTGCGGGCCGCTTCCGGATTACTCGGTTCTGAGAGGATGGCCAGCGCCCACTCGCGCTGTCTATCTTCGAACCCTTCAGGTAATCCAAGTTTTCTGCTGATCGCCCAGAACGGAAGTCGGTTGGCGAAGTCACCTATGAGGTCAGCCTCACCCTTTCCAACAAGACCATCAATCAATTCATGCGCAAGCGGGGTGAGTTCTTCGTCGACGAATCGGACGGCGGCTCGTGAACGAAATGCTGGCGTAACCAGGCGCCGATAGATGTCGTGATCGGTGCCATCCATCGAGATGAATGTTCGACCAACGGTTTTCTCGAGTTGGTATTTATAAACCTCACCACCGGGAAACTCTTCGTTGGAAGCGAAGAACTCACGCAACGTGTCCCAACTCAAAATCACAAAGGTCGGCATCCCATAAAAAGTTGCTGGAGCGACATTGCCATACTCGGCCCGCAACGCTCTCAAGGTGTCGTGCAGTTGAGGCCCCGGAAGCGGATCAATAGCAATATCGATTACCGAGCCAACTGCGTCATTCTCAGTCATAGGTTTTCCCCCTTCATCCACGGTACCCAATGATCAGAAGACATGCCCCGCTCAAAGTGTCAGGATGACCTCTCTGAGCGGCAGATGACCGACTCTTCCCACGATGACAAAGGAATTCCATGAGCGACGGAGCGAAGTACGAACAACTGGTCCGCGACTTCTGTGATGCCTGGGCCGATGGCGACCACGACAAGGTGGTCGAGTACTTCACTGCCGATGGCGTGTACCACAACATCCCCGTCGATCCGATGGTTGGCCACGAGGCCATTCGCATGATGATCGAAGGCTTCACCGCCGGCCTCAAGGTCAAGATCTTCCGCATCGACAACATCCTTTCCAACGGCCCGATGGTCGTGACCGAGCGCGTCGACATTTTCGAAAAGGAAGACGGCGGCGAGATCGAACTACCCGTCCTCGGTATTTTTGAATTCGAGGGCGACAAGATCGCCAAATGGCGCGAGTACTTCGACCTCAATCAGTTCATGTCGCAAATGGGTTGACCGCTAATGGTCAACCAGCCAAGAACTTGAAGACGTCCGTGAACGCTGTCGCGTCTTGAGCGAAGAACCCATGTCCACCCTCGTAGACATGGAGTTCAGCATTTGGAATTCGATCAGCCATCGCTTCGCTATTGGAAAGTGGAGCGATGCCGTCGTAGCGACCTGCTCCGATAAACGTCGGTGCTGTGATTTGCTCGAGCCGATCCCACACGTCATGAGTGCTTCGTGCATTCAGTTGTTCGATCTCACCGCGTTCCGCTTCTGAGCCCGGTTTTGCTCCGTACTGACCACTAATGCCATCGACGAACAATCGATCTTCGGGATGCGTGTCAAGCCATTCGGGAGTGAACCGCGTATCCATAATCGTCATTGAAATTCCTGCTCGTTCCGCTTCGTCCATCGAACGGAGTTCATGAAGCGGATACGAGGAGCCGCCTGCCCCGCCAGGCGACGTGCAGAGCAATGCCAACCGCTCGACTCGCTCGGGAACGGTTACCGCAAACTCTTGCGCAACCATCCCGCCGAAACTGATTCCGATGACGTTGAACGTGTCCCAGCCAAGAAAATCAACAAGCGCAATCGCGTCAGCTGCATATTCCTTCATTGAATAGGGACCGGCGGGGATTTCTGTACGACCCAATCCGCGCTGGTCATGCAGCACAACATCGAATTGCGTTCCGAGCGCGTCGAACAGCGGCCGCATGCGTTCGATCGTTGAACCCGATCCGTTGAACATCAGCAGTCGAGGACCCTCGCCTGCTTGTTCCCAATGAAGTTCGATTCCATTCAAGTGTTCAGTAGGCATGTCACATTGGTTTCCACTCGGGCGCCCGCTTCTCGCGGAACGCTTCTCCAGCTTCGGTCATATTTCCGGTAAACGTTCCGAGAACCTGCGTGCGATTCTCGAGTTCCATTGCCGAACGAAGGCTCGGCGCGTCGAGGTTGGCCCACATGCCTACCTTGGTCATGCGTACTCCGTATTCAGAGTTGTCAGCGATCAAACCTGCAAGTTCAAGAGCGGTCGACTGGAGTTCGTCTGAACTTGTAACGCGATTCAGCACGCCGTAGGTACGAGCCTCCTCAGCACTGAATCGACGTCCGGTCAGCATTAATTCGGCGGCAATAGTGGGCCCACAAATACGCGGAAGCCAATAACTCGTACCGAGATCGCAAGAGGACAATCCAACACGGATGAAATGCGAGGCAAAGAACGCGTCAGTTGAGGCGACACGAAGATCGGAGGTCAGCGCCAGTGCAAGACCTCCACCAACGACTGCACCGTGGAGCGCAGCGATCACTGGTTGCGGGGTTTCGTGAATGGCAAGAACGACGTCCATCAGATGTTCCTGCA
>JAEMTX010000270.1 GCA_016462055.1 Acidimicrobiia bacterium
GAACCCCATTGATCAAGACAATCAGTACTCAAATGAACAGCAAGCAAAAGCAAAAGAGCTTCAGGCCAACATCAAGGTTGATCCGAATCTCCGAGACGTCTACTTGTGCCACGTCTATTGCGAATACGGCGCAACCAAGTTCACAACCGCGTTGGGGTACACGCGTCAGTTCCTCAACGACAATCCCGACAACGTCATCATCTGGTTCATTGGCGATTACGTCTCGAAGGCCGATACTGAGAAGGCACTTCGCGAGGCGAAGGTCTTCGACAGAGTCTGGGACTACGACCCCAGTGCCCCGATGCCCACTCTCGGCGAACTCATTGATGCGAAGCGAAACATCATCATGTTGTCAGAGTTCAGTGGTGCTCCCCCCGCCTGGAATGTTCGCGGCTACGGGATCTTCCAGGACACACCGTTTACATTCCGCAAGGACTCCGAGCTCTACGCCCCGGGCTCGTCTAGGTACACCGGAACAGCGACGGTGGAAGGCCCGGTCCCTGCGACCGTCACGGGTGCCGATGGAACCGAACAATGGACCAAGGACTGGACTGGCCTCCCGAGTTGCGCCCCGAACCGCGGAACCCCCAGTTCAACGCTTTTCCAAATCAATCACTGGATCACTCCAGCCGGCGCCGCCCCCACCATTGGCGAGGCCAAAGATCTCAATGCCTATGACGTTCTTATGCCTCGGGTGCGGGACTGCATGACCCAACGAGGCAAATTCCCCACGATCGTTGGGGTGAACTTCGTCGAAATTGGCGATGCCCTGCAGGTCGTCAACGAACTCAACTCCGGCAAGATCCTGCCGATTTCCGCCCCGTAGGACTTCATCCCGGCCCGGTGGGCCGGCACGTCCGTGGGCCGATAGATTCACTCCCCTGAACACCCGGCCGATCCGGGTAATGAGAAGGGGAAGTCATGCTGACGTACGACAAGTTCTTTATCGGGGGCGAGTGGGTCGAACCCGCCGGGAACGAAACGCTCAAGGTGCTCTCGCCAACGACCGAAGAGGTCATTGGTTCCGTTCCGGTTGCTACCAACGCCGACATGGATCGCGCCGTTGCCGCAGCCAAGGCAGCACTCACCGGCCCATGGGCCGACTACACACCGCAAGAGCGTTCCGCTCTGCTCTCGAAGGTTGCCGAGCTCCTCACCGCTCGTCAGGAAGAGTTCACCAACCTCATCGTGAGCGAAGTTGGTGCTCCGTACTACTTCTCCATGTTCGGTCAGGTTCTGTCCGCAACAATGGTGCTCAACTCATTCGCACAGCACACGCTGAACTTCCCGTTCGAAGAACGTCGTGACGGCGCTCTCGGCGGACAGATCATCGTTCGCCGCGAACCAGTTGGCGTTTGTGCCGGCATCATTCCGTGGAACGTGCCGCTGTTCATCACCACCCTCAAGGTTGGCCCGACGCTTGCTTCGGGTTCCACCATCGTGCTGAAGCCCGCTCCGGAAACTCCTCTCGATGCCAACCTCTTCGCCGAGGTCCTCATCGAAGCTGGCGTTCCTGCTGGCGTCATCAACATCGTTCCGGCTGACCGCGAGGTTGGCGAATACCTCGTTCGTCATCCTGATGTCGACAAGGTCAGCTTCACTGGTTCAACAGCCGCTGGTCGCAAGATCGGCGCCATCTGTGGCGAGCAGCTCAAGCGCTGCACACTCGAACTTGGTGGCAAGTCCGCTGCAATCATTTGCGAAGACGCCAACATCGAAGAAGCAGTCGGCCACATCATCCAGGGTGGCCTCATGAACAACGGTCAGGCCTGCGTGGCACTCACTCGCGTTCTTGCTCCAGCGAGCAAGTACGACGAGATCCGCGATGCGCTTGCTGCTGCAGTGAGCGCACAGGTTGCCGGCGACCCCGCCAATCCCGAGAACATGTGCGGACCGCTCATCGCCGAGCGTCAGCGTGAGCGCGTCGAGGGCTACATCGCCAAGGGTGTTGCCGAAGGTGCAACCGTTGTTGTCGGTGGCGGACGTCCCGACGAAGCAAAGGGTCACTTCGTGTCCCCCACACTCTTCGCCGATGTCACCAACGACATGACCATCGCCCGTGAAGAAATCTTCGGCCCAGTGCTGTCGCTCATTAAGTACGACACTCTCGAAGATGCCATCGCCATTGCGAATGACAACGACTATGGCCTGGCCGGCGCCTGCTACACCGCAGACATCGAAAAGGGCATCAATGTTGCTCGCAAGGTCCGCACTGGCACCTTTGGTGTCAACACGGCTCAGGGC
>JAEMTX010000271.1:0-1691 GCA_016462055.1 Acidimicrobiia bacterium
TTGGTACCACAACCATCGATGGACGATGCGGCACCCCTTGCTCGCGCATCACCGTTTGGCGTCGCACAAGCAGCGCAAGCACTTGCACGGTCTTGCCGAGACCCATGTCATCTGCCAAGCATCCGCCGACGCCCAACGACTCGAGAAACGCCAGCCAACCGAGACCCTCTCGCTGATAGTGTCGAAGCGTTCCCTTAAAACCCTCGGGCTCTTCGATCGCATCTGGCTGCTCGCCACGAGAAAGCTCTTCGCGAATCTTTTCAAATGCCTCGTCAACCTCTGTTCGCGGTTGACCGGCGAGAAGTGCATCTAAGAGCGCGACTTGGATGCGACCGTATCGCAACTTGCCGTCAGAACGCTGCGCAAGCTCGATCATCGGAGCCATTTGTCTCGCCCAGTCAGCCGGGAGAATGCCGAGAGATCCATCGGGCAGTTGCACCGACGAATCTCCACGTTCAATAGCTTCCAAGAGTGACGGCATTCCGACCTCGATGCCATCGAAATTGAATGAACCTGAAAGCTCAAACCAGTCGATGCCACTGGCGACATGCCAGGAGAACGTTCCCGCTGGCCGATATCGTTTTCCAGACACCTCTACTTCCCACCCTTCGGAGGCCATCTGGGGGGCAGCACTGTCGAGCCGATTGCGAGCAAATTCAACATGATGCGTTGACGGTTCACCATCTTCTTTCGGAGTTACTGCCCCGCAGGCAGCAAGCACGCTCAACGCGGAGCGTTCTGCGATTCGATTTCGTCTCACAAGAAGATGGCGAACTTGATCGACTGCGCCTCCCGATGGATCATGCGCGGCGATTCGTAGGCCGCCGTAATCAAACCACACGTGTCCAGCGAGTTGCGTTTTTGTCGCTTTTTTTCGCCGCCGTCCTGTGCGCGACGGTAGTTCGTCATCGAGTTCCTCAGAATTGACGGGCAATCCATCATCCAGAACGAGTCTGGGGATAGGTGCTGCTGATTCAATTTTCCAACCCGTCCATGCCGGGAGTTCGATACGCGGCATATCGCACATACCGGCCAATCGCTCAATCAATCCATCTACGTGCGATGAGGCAAGTTCGATGGGACCTCGTCGTTCAAATTGATCGAGCCAGGCACTCGATTCATCCGATTCAAGCAATGCAATGCGGTCTGCAAAAATCACAAGTCCGGAGCGAAGAACCGCCTTGGGTTGATCCAAGGCCATGCGTTGGCTGCCTCGCACAAGCATGCCTCGAAGCCGGGCCTTGGCTGGACGTGGAGGTAAAACATCCTCGTCATCATCGGAGGCCGACGGAACATCATCCGGGTCAAGCACCAACGCAAACCTCCACGCGCGGCCGTTGTCCCATGCCAGTGGCATCACCACTTCCGGCGAACGTCTGGGATCGGGCTGTAAAAACAGCCGTCCCGTTTCGCAGAGGTGCGACAAATGGATTCCCGCCGATGCTGGTGTGATGGCAATGCGCGTGATTCGACCCGCATCGCCTCTTCTTACGGCACCATCTTCACCGCAACCCAACGCACCGAGTAATCGCGAGATCAACATTCGCTCCGTTGAATCGAGTGGTTCACCATCGATTTCACCAAGCGTAATTGGGCGAGGTCGTCCGCAGACGTTTCCCACAACATCGAGTTGCATGCGACACGGTTTCACAATCGCGCAGTTCGATTCTGTCGATCCCACGAGGTCGATG
>JAEMTX010000271.1:1701-2218 GCA_016462055.1 Acidimicrobiia bacterium
GATTGATACGCACTGCCGGCTCAACCAATCGCCGTCGTTCCTCGAGTTCATTTGCCCACGGGGGTTGCCGCACAACAGCCGCGCGAGTTGGAGAAATCCCCGACGGATTGCTTTCTTCTGCCGCATCATCGTCGACAGTCTCTGCGGGGATGGACTTGAGAATTACCGGGGTCTGCTCGCGAATGCTCGAAAACAGTCCGCGGTTTTCGATTTCAAGCAGAACGACCACGAGGTGTTCGCAAGGACGGCCCTGCTGACCAACCGAACAACTGCATCGACTTTCGATCACCATGCCGCCGGTGCGGTTTGCCGAAAGCTCAAATGAAAGGGTCAGACGTTCGCCTTTTGCATCATCAAGAGTCGCTCTCACAAGGCCCACGCGTGGAGCTTGTACGCGAAGTCCTTCAGCGGCCTTGCGAGCAGCTGTGAGTTCTTGCGAAGTAATGCGAGAAAGAAGTCGATTGACCAGAAGCATGCTGCGGTGTCGCCGGAGATGCGCACAGTCGTGAAGCCGTAC
>JAEMTX010000085.1:0-5431 GCA_016462055.1 Acidimicrobiia bacterium
GCGCTGCTCGCGTTGGCCGATCGCCTGGAAGACAACATCGACGAACTCAAAGCCATCGAGAGCGAGAACGTCGGCAAGCCGGTCTCGATCATTGATTTCGAATTCGATCTCACGATCGACAATCTTCGGTTCTTTGCCGGAGCGGCGCGAACGATGGACACGCAAGCCGCCGGTGAGTACTTGGACGACCACACATCGATGTTGCGGCGAGACCCACTCGGTGTCGTTGCCGGGATTGCTCCGTGGAACTATCCGCTCAACATGGCGATCTGGAAAATGGGTCCCGCGCTCGCAGTGGGCAACACATTTATTTTGAAGCCGTCGGAGTTGACCCCGTTCACGGCGTTTCGTCTTGCCGAACTCACTGAAGGAATTCTTCCAGCAGGCGTGTTCAACGTTGTCGCTGGTCAAGGTGAAACAGCGGGCGACGCGATTGTTCGCCACCCAGGTATTGCGATGTTGTCGCTCACCGGCGATGTGAACACGGGCAAGATGATCGCTCGTAATGCGGCCGACACGTTGAAGCGAGTGCATCTCGAACTCGGGGGCAAGGCCCCGGTCGTTGTGTTCGATGACGCGGACATTGAAGCGCTCGTCGCGACGCTCACCGAAACTGGCTATTACAACTCGGGTCAAGATTGCACCGCACCATGTCGAGTCATCGCTGGTCCAGGCGTGTTCGATGACCTTGTTTCCGGTCTTGAAGCTTCGGTTGGTGCTCTCGTCACTGGTGATCCGACCGATGCCGCTACGAACGTCGGTCCTGTGATTTCTGCAGCACAACGAGATCGTGTTGAAGCAATGGTGAGTCGAGCTGCGTCTGGTGGCGCTCGCGTGGTTGTCGGTGGTGAAGCTCTTGATCGTCCGGGCTTTTTCTATGCACCAACAGTCGTTGCCAATCCGGCACAGGATTCGGAACTTGTGCAGCGCGAAGTGTTCGGCCCGGTTATCAGCGTGCAGAAGTTCTCCGATGAAGCGCAGGCGCTGGCTTGGGCCAACGATGTCGATTACGGCCTTGCCGCATCGGTGTGGACACGAGATGTTGGGCGGGCAATGCGTATGTCGCGTTCGATGATGTTTGGAACGGTGTGGGTCAACGACCACATCCCGATTGTTTCGGAGTTCCCTCACGGGGGATTTAAGAGCAGTGGCTATGGCAAAGACATGTCGAAGTACGCCCTTGAGCACTACACCGAGCTCAAACACGTCATGATTAAGCACTGAGAGATTCGATCGAGGAGAGCCCGTGTCCGAAACCGTAAAGACCGAAGTACGTGGTCACGTTCTTGTTGTGCGGCTTGAGCGCGAAGAAAAGCGTAACGCGATCGACGTCGATATGGCCGAAGGGATCGACGCAGCACTCAATCGCCTTGAGGACGAAGACGATCTTTGGGCGGGAGTAATCACGGGTACGAACTCGGTGTTCTGTGCCGGAACCGACATGCGTGCTGGAGTTCATTCCACCGATCGCGGTGGCCAATACGGAGTTATTCGTCGCTATCGCACGAAACCGCTCATCGCTGCTGTCGAAGGCGCGGCTCTTGGCGGCGGATTCGAAGTGGTGTTGTCGTGTGATCTCGTTGTGGCATCGAAAACGGCAAAGTTCGGTTTGCCGGAAGTGAAGCGCAGCCTGGTTCCAATCTGTGGCGGATTGTTTCGTGCGCCAAAGGCATTGCCGCGCAACGTCGCTCGTGAACTTCTGCTCACCGGCGATTCCATCGATGCGAAGCGGGCCTACAAGTTAGGATTGGCCAGCATCCTTTCCAGCGCGGGCGAAGCGGTCGACGATGCAGTGGCGCTTGCTGAGCGGATCTGCAGCAATGGCCCC
Organism: Acidimicrobiia bacterium; assembly: GCA_016462055.1. Taxonomy (GTDB): domain Bacteria; phylum Actinomycetota; class Acidimicrobiia; order Acidimicrobiales; family Acidimicrobilacustridaceae; genus Acidimicrobilacustris. Next base: position 1,829 of record JAEMTX010000085.1, read on the forward strand.
GTCGCCGTCCGCGAGACCATGCGATTCTTGGCCTCGCTCGATGCGCCCGACGAGGCCCATGGATGGGACGAGACCTTGGAATCGGAAGATGTCATTCGCAATGCCGAAGACACCCGAGAAGGCGTGAAGGCATTCTTCGAGAAGCGCCAGCCCAATTGGTCGGGGCGCTGATCCGAGCAATTGCCGCGGGATTGGATCAGCCGCTCTCGGCTGGCCAAGATGAGGGATATCGCTGTTCGAGGGGGAAGTATGGATTTCGACGAAACACCAGAAGAAGCGGCATGGCGTGCAGAGTGCCGAGCGTTTCTTGACCAGCACTCAACCGTGAAGGCCGCAGGTGCGCCTCGCAACACGATGAGCACGTTGAGCGACGATGAGCATGCACACGTGCAGAGGTGTCGTGATTGGCAGCGCACGAAGGCAGAGAACGGCTGGGCCGGTCTTACCTGGCCGGAGGAGTTTGGCGGCCGTGGACTCACCGGTTTACAGCAGGGCATCTTCCTCGAAGAGGAGCACAAGTACGACCTTGCCGTTGGCATGTTCGCTCAGGCCATTGGCATGGTTGGTCCGTCGATCGTCGTCCACGGCACTGAAGAACAGAAGAAGCAGTTCCTTCCGTCGATTCTTCGCGGCGAACAGGTGTGGTGTCAGTTGTTCAGCGAACCGAATGCTGGTTCCGATCTTGCTGCGTTGCGCACGAAGGCCGAACTTGATGGCGATGAATGGGTCGTTACCGGTCAGAAGGTGTGGACGTCTTCAGCCCATGTTGCTGACTGGGGCATGTTGCTTGCTCGCACCGATTGGGACGCGCCGAAGCATCGTGGCATTACCTACTTCCTTGTCGACATGCGTTCACCGGGCATCGACGTTCGTCCACTTGTGCAAGCAACCGGCGGCGCAGAGTTCAACGAGGTGTTCCTCGAAGAAGTTCGCATCCCGAAAGAAAATGTTCTCGGTGAAGTGAATGGCGGCTGGGCCGTGGCAATGACCACACTCACCAGCGAGCGCGCCGATATCGGTGCTGGCCATGGCGACGGGTTTGCTGGCGTGCTTCGTCTTGCTCAGCAGTACGGCCGCGTGAATGATCCGGTTGTTCGTCAAGAACTCATGAAGCTCTACACGAGTTACCAAATTTCGAAGTACATCGGCTATCGCACGCGCACCGCGGCCTCAAAGGGAATCGCTCCTGGGCCCGAGGTATCAACTATGAAGATTGCGATTTCTGATCGTCTTGCGTTCCAGGGCGATTTGGTTGAATCGCTCATGGGTGCCGATGGAATGTTGTGGGGCGCCGACGCCATCGACGATGGCTACTGGCAGACCATGGTGTTCATGGGCCAGTGGATGGCTCGCATTGGTGGCGGCACCGAAGATGTTCAGCGAAACATCGTGGGCGAGCGTGTTCTCGGTCTGCCTCGCGAACCAAGCAACGATCGCACCACGCCATTCCGCGAATTGCCGCACTGACCTTCACGGTTTTGTACGACTCCCTGTAGACATTCGGGATGTTCAATCCCTTCGTGCCGGGCTTCGCCGAGTACCCCTATGGGGAATATCGGACCCAGCGCGAAACCGAGCCGATCCAGCAAACGCCGTTTGGTCCGTGGATCGTGTTCAACCATGCCGAATCAGTACAACTTCTTCGTGACGTCACGCTGAGCGTGGACGTGCGCAAGGCCATTGAGATTCTGGGCGAAGATCCGCGCGACCGAGCAAAGATGCGTTCCGAGTTGTTTCCCGACAAGGCACCGCGGGAAGACACGTCGATTCTCAATATTGATCCGCCTGATCACACGCGCTTGCGAAAACTGGTGAGCAGTGTTTTCACGCCCCGACGCGTGGCCGACCTGGCCCCGATGATTGAACGCATTGTCGACGAACATCTCGACGCAGTGGCCGGTGGCGAACAGATAGACCTCATTGCTGACCTCGCCTTCCCGCTTCCGTTTGCGGTGATTTCGGAAATGCTGGGAATGCCCGATGGTGACAGCGCGCAGTTGCGTGAGTGGTCGCATGCTCTGGTGAAGATCCTTGACTTCACGATTGGCCCCGAAGAACTGATGGCTGCAGTGACTGCGGGCGAACACCTTCGTCAACACATTGCGGGCGTGATTGAGTGGAAGCGATCGAATCTTGGCGACGACTTGTTGAGCGCGCTGATTCTTGCCGAAGACAATGGCGATGTTCTTTCCGATACTGAACTTCTTGATCAGGTGAATGTGCTTTTTATTGCTGGTCATGAGACCACGGTGAATCTCATTGGCAATGGCACTTGGGCATTGCTGCAGAACCGCGATCAGTTTGACTTGTTACGAGACGACCCGTCAGTAGAAGCAACAGCCATCGACGAACTCCTTCGCTACGACTCACCGGTGCAGATTTCGCGCCGTATCACCCTTGAACCAATCGAACTGGCTGGCCACCAAATTCCTGCCGGTGTGTTCGTGCTCACAAGTCTTGGCTCGGCGAATCATGATCCGGTGGCGTTTGGACCCACCGCCGATCAGCTCGATCTTCGCCGTGCCGATGCGGCTCGTCATCTCGCTTTCGGTAGCGGCACGCACCATTGTCTCGGTGCGTCATTGGCTCGCCTCGAGGGCAACATCGCCATCACTCGCCTGATCCGTCGCTTCCCTGAACTGAAGGCCGTGGGCGTACCAACGTGGAATGGTCGTCTGGTGCTTCGGGGCATGGATTCTCTGCAACTTTCGCTTCGCTGAAGTCGATCGTTGAGTGGCAAGATCTCACGGTGAGTACTCACGAAGAACTTCTCGCCCGCCATCGCCGAGTGCTGCCTGATTGGCTGGCGTTGTATTACGAAAAACCAATTTCGCTGGTGAGTGGTGAAGGTCGACATGTCGTCGATGCCGAAGGCAAGCGCTACCTCGATTTCTTTGGTGGCATCCTCACGACGATGACGGCGTATTCGCTTCCTGAAGTTGTCGAAGCGATACAAGAACAAGCCGGCAAGATGATTCACACTTCGACGCTGTATCTCGTCGAGCCCATGATCGAACTCGCCGAAAAAGTGGGAGAGATGTCGGGAATCCCCGACGCCAAGGTGTTCTTCGCAACGTCGGGCTCGGAAGCGAATGAAGCAGCGTTGCTGTTGGCATCGACGGTTCGTCGTTCGAACCAGGTGCTTGCGCTGCGTAACAGTTATCACGGGCGTTCGTTCGCCACGATGGGCGTTACCGGTAATCGTGGTTGGTCGTCTTCAAGCCTTTCGCCGTTTGCTGTTTCATACGTGCACAACGGAGACAAGTTCCGCTCGCCATTTCGTGATCGTGATGAAAAGGGTTTTGTCGACGCGATCGTTGAAGATCTTCGTCATGTCATCGCCACCACAACTGCAGGCGATGTTGCGTGCATGATTGCCGAGCCCATTCAGGGTGTTGGTGGCTTCACAGTTCCGCCTGACGGTTTGCTGGGCGCGCTGCAAGAGGTGTGTCGTGAATTCGGAATCCTCTGGATCACCGATGAAGTGCAAACCGGTTGGGGTCGCACCGGTCAAAACTTCTGGGGCTATCAAGCGCATGGTCTTGAACCCGACATGCTCACCTTTGCTAAGGGCCTCGGAAATGGTTTGGCGATGGCGGGCGT
>JAEMTX010000085.1:5531-8048 GCA_016462055.1 Acidimicrobiia bacterium
GAAACCTGTCGTGAGAATGGTCTGCTTATTGGCAAGGGCGGTTTGTATGGCAACTGTTTGCGAGTTGCTCCGCCGCTCACGCTGACTACCGAGGAATGTGTCGAAGGCACAGCGATCCTCGTTGATGCACTCCGCTCTGTTAACACTCGCTAAACGAGCAGAACGAACTCAATCCTCGTAGAGTTGAGACATGGATTTCTCCGTCTTCGCCTACTCCGCTCTGGCAATTGCTGTCGTCATGTTCATCACATGGTTGGTGAGCCTTCCTCTGCGCAACGCATCAATTGTCGACCCCGTGTGGTCGCTTGGTTTCGTTGTCGTGGGTTGGGTGTCGTTCGCCGCAATGCATCAGCACGTCGACGCAATTCGTACCGGCTTTCTTCTCGTGTTCGTCACCATCTGGGGACTTCGTCTTTCGTTGCATCTCTTCATTCGAAACGTTGGTCACGGCGAGGACTACCGCTACAAGGCCATGCGCAAGAAGCACGGCGCCAAGTTTTGGCTCGTGAGTCTCGGCACGGTGTATTTGCTTCAGGGAATTCTCATGTGGATCGTCTCGCTTCCGCTGCAGTTCGGAATCGGTACGTCAACGAAAACTTCCTGGTGGGTGCTGCCCTTTGTACTTGGCGCCATCGTGTGGCTCGTCGGCTTTGCCTTCGAATCAATCGGCGACGCGCAGCTGCGTGCGTTCAAAGCCGATCCAGCCTCGGCGGGTCAGGTCATGGATCGCGGTTTGTGGCGTTATACCCGTCACCCCAATTACTTCGGTGATGCCAGCGTGTGGTGCGGAATCTTCCTCGTGTCGCTCGGTGCCGGAGGATGGGCATGGCTCGGGGTCATTGGCCCCGTAGTGATGACGACGCTCTTGCGCCGAGTCTCGGGCGTGACCTTGCTTGAGAAGTCGTTGGTGAAGCGTCGCCCCGGATACGAGGACTATGTGCGCCGCACGAGCCCATTCCTTCCGCGTCCGCCGCGAAAGTGACGAATTCGTGACCCAGCGAGACCGGGATCACCACTAGCCTCATCCTTCAATCGCCGGTAGGGGAGTGATGATTTGTGAGCAAGGTGCGTCGCTACGAGGTCACTGCCGCTGGTGATTTCGCTTCGGTGCTCGCTGTGCTCACCGATCATGTGGGCCTGCAGCTGGTATCGCTCGAGGAAGTTGAGCGCAGTTGGCTCGATACCGCCGCGGGAACCCTTGCTCAGACAGACACCACCCTTGAGTTCCGCACTCCAAAGGGAGAGGGAACCGCTTCGTTGACCTGGGCCACCGATGGCCGGATTCTGGTGCATGACAGCTGCGTCGCGGCCTCAGTGCCCGTTCAGGTCGGTGACCTTCCTGAGTCTGCGGCCTTCGCCCGACTGGCGCGATTGATTGACGGTGAATCACTCGTGCTCGGTCAAACGGTGAACTCGCAGATCGCCGTACTTGCGTGTCTGGATGATGAAGACAAGACCACCGCACGTTTCGTTTTTGATCGCTCAGAAACGCTCGAAGGTATTGCGTTGCCGATGTTGCTCGAAATTGTTCCGTTGCGTGGATACGACTCTGAAGCCGCAGCAATCGAGAAACTCGTACGTCGCAGTGTTGCCCTTTCTGAATCGGCGACACCGATGAAAGCGCTAGTCAAAAATGCGACAGGAACACGAGCAAATTCGTCAGGGCTCTCGTCGGAAATGTCGGCGGCAAGCGCATGGCGCGTTGTGTTGCAACAACTCACGAAGTCGATCACCGATTCGTTCTCTGGTGTCCTGAGCGGCAACGACCCCGAAGACCTTCATGCGTTTCGTGTGGCAGTGCGCCGGATTCGCACACTTTTGCAAGATGGTGGAGACGTTATTGATCCCGAGTCGCGCGATCGTTTCCGCCACGAATATCGGTGGCTCGGCGATATCACCACACCAACTCGTGATGCCGACGTTCACCTTCTCGAGTTTCCGGAACTTGTGGCCTCGTTGCCGCAAGCGCAGCGTGATGATCTCGCCCAGTTCAACGAGGTTCTGATTCGTCACCGCAACGAGTGTCAGTCATCGATGGTGACCGAACTTCGTTCCATTCGCCGGGCTGAGTTTGGTAGCGCCTGGATCGAATTTCTCTCCGATGAAGACGCGTGGACTGGTTGCGGAGAACTTTCCGACGAGCCCGTGCTCAAGGTTGTCGTTCGCCGGGTCGAGAAGGCCCATCGTGAACTGGTAAAAAACGGTGGCAAGATCACCAAAAAGTCTCCGGCGATCTCCCTTCATGAACTGCGGAAGGAAGGAAAGCGCCTTCGCTACCTTCTCGAATGCTTTGGCCCACTTTTTAATGAGGAAGCGCTGGCCACAGTTTTGCGTCCCTTGCGAGATTTGCAAGATGTACTCGGTGAGTTTCAAGACACTGAAGTGCAAGGGGAAGCCTTGTTTGAACTTGCTGGCGAACTAGCGACGACAGGTGACCATCCAGCGTTGGTAGCAATCGGTGGCGTGGTGGAACAACTTGGAGTGCGTGGATCAACCGCACGAAATGAATTCTCGAAA
>JAEMTX010000272.1 GCA_016462055.1 Acidimicrobiia bacterium
CTGTGGTTCGCCCCTCATCATCGAGCCACCGAGCGAACGCGCCTCGAGCCCACCGACCGATGGGGACGACCCGCTCCTTTGCACCCTTACCAAAGAGCCGCAGCAAACCGCCATCGAGATCAACATCGCCGAGGCCCAAAGCACAGACCTCTGAAATTCGAGCACCGGTGCCGTACAGCACCTCGAGAATGGCTCGATCGCGACGATCAAGAGGCCTCTCGCCCACGACCTGCTCGAGCAGCGACGTGACTTCTGCCTCGGTCAGGGCCTTCGGAAGACCGGCGGGAACACGCGGTGTCTCGATAGATGCGGAAGGATCCGTTGACGCCAAACCCTCGTCTGAACGGAAACGATGGAGGGAACGCACCGAAACTGTCGCCCGCTTCACTGAAGAGGGCGCTAATCCTCGTGCCCGCAAGACGCCCACATAAGCGTCAAGGTCGGCGGGCCGCACCGAATCAATGGTTCGTTCGTTTTCGGAAAGCCAACGACAGTATGTCGTGAGATCTCGCCGATACGCCGAGAGAGTGTTCGCCGAACGACCTCGTTCTGCCGCTAACCAAATAAGAAACTCCTCAACGTCAAGAGGAAGTTCCGGCTCGTCGGCGACCTCAGCCACCGCCCACCTTCGGCGCCGCCAAGTACAGACCCACAATGGTCTTTGTATCGATCAGCGTTCCGTCGGCAATCATTGCAAAGGCTTCGTCGAAGGTGAACCGCTCGATTCGCATATGTGACTCTTCGACACCTTGCACATCACGAGGAACCTCGACGAGTTCACGTCCGAGATACACCCAAGAAAGTTCGTCGCTAAAACCGGGCGCGTTCGCAAATATTCCGAGCAGTTCCAACGAGTTCGCACGCTTCCCGACTTCCTCACCCAACTCTCGTTGGGCAGTGAGCTCTGGTGGCTCATCGAGAACATCTCGTTTGCCCGCGGGAATCTCGAGAATGTAGCGATCAAGAGCTGGTCGAAACTGGCGAATCATGATGACCCGACCATCGGTGTCGACGGGAACCACCGACACCGCACCAGGGTGGCGAACGATGTCCCTCGAGAACGTCTCACCTTCCGGAGAGAGAAACTCTGCTCGAACAAGATCGAAGATATATCCGTGGTGGAGTACGACTTCGTCGACTCTTCGGAACTGATCGCTCACGCCGACAGCGATGACGATTCGATGTCGAGGTCGGGAAGGTGTGGATTTCTGCCCTCGGAGCGAGCCAACGCCGTGCCGATGAATTCTCGGAACAACGGGGCAGGTCGCTCGGGGCGACTCTTGAACTCAGGATGAGCCTGCGTACCGATCCAGAATGGATGGTTCTTCAGTTCGATGAATTCCACGAGTCGTCCATCGGGAGAGGTTCCGGAGCACACAAAATCTGATTCGTCGAAACGACTGCGGAACTTTGCATTGAATTCATAACGATGCCGATGACGTTCAGAGACAACCTCGGATTCATAGATCTCTGCGACCCTTGAACCTGGTTGCAGCTGCGCGATGTAAGCGCCGAGACGCATAGTGCCGCCCATGTCGGTGACATCACGCTGCGTCTCCATTAGGTCAATCACCGGAAAGGCAGTCTTTGGGTCGAATTCGCTTGAGTGGGCGCCAGTCATGTTCAAAACATGACGAGCGAACTCAATCGTCATGACCTGCATGCCGAGACAAAGGCCAAGACAGGGAAGATCGTTTTCACGCGCATATTGGGCGGCAGCGATCTTGCCTTCGACGCCGCGTTCGCCGAATCCACCAGGGATCACAATTCCATCAAGTTCGCCGAGTCGACCATCGGCAGTCATTGCCTCGACGTCCTCGGCCTGCACCCACTCCACCGAAACATCAGCTGCATGAAAGAAGCCGCCGTGCTTCAGCGATTCAACGACGGAGAGATACGCATCGGGCAGGGCGACGTACTTTCCGATAATTCCGATACGAACAGGGATCGTTGAATTTTCGACCCGATCAACGAGTATCTCCCACTCGGAAAGATCGATGTCGGTGTCGGAAAAACCAAACATCTTGCAGACATAGTCATCGAGACCTTCGTCATGCATGATGAGCGGAACCTCATAAAGATTTCGAGCATCGGCCGCGTTCACTACGGCTTCAACGGGAACGTCGCAAAGGTTTGAAATCTTTCGTTTCAAATCCGGAGCAAGGGGACCTTCGCTTCGACAAACGATGTTGT
>JAEMTX010000273.1:0-1436 GCA_016462055.1 Acidimicrobiia bacterium
ACTGGCCGCACTTCGTCCCGCCGGCGCAGTCGTCACTGCCGAAGCTGGCGGTTGGTCTGCGTTCCTGCCTGGGCTTCCCATCTCTGGTGAAGGCGAAGACCTCGACGCCGCCATCGACGATCTCATCGATGCATTGCGCGACTACGCAGCGGATTGGAACGACCGTCTGCATGTCGCGCCGAACCATCAAGACAATTGGGCGGTTGCGGCATTGGTGGAATTGAGTACCGACGAACAATTGCGTTCCTGGTTACTTACGTTCGACACCACCGCTGAACAATGAAGCGCCGCGCCGCCACCCGGCGCGAGCAGGTCCGCTTCTGCGAGGTCGAAGGTTGGCGTCAGGTGCAGAGCGCTCGAGAGAGTTCCAACCGCCACCACCTTACTTTTGAGCTTCCGCTCAACGACGGACGCATCCTGCGCACTCGCATCTCACGACCACCCAACAACGACACGTACGGCAAAGCATTGTGGGCCCACATCCTTCGCGATCAACTCTGTGTAACTCAAAGCGAATTTTGGACGTGCGTCGACGACGGCGAAGTTCCTGTTCGATCCTCGTCTATGGCGTTACCGCCGCCAGCGGCGCTTCCCGCCGGACTCGCCCACCAATTGGTGCATGTTCTTGCGTTATCTACAAAGGAAGTCGCGGCGCTTTCACTCGACGACGCAATTGCGCTGATGAACGAACACTGGTCACAACAATCTGACTGAACCAACACTTAAGGAGTCGCCCATGCAACCGAACAATCTTCCGAATCCCCATCTGTATTTCGCCTACGGATCGAATCTTGATCCTGAGCAAATGGACTGGCGCTGCCCCGACGCCATCGCACTCGGCGCCGCCCGCCTCAATGACTGGGCCTGGCGAATTGGCGGCCGCGGCTATGCCACCGTCTCCCCCTCACCGGGCAGCCACGTGTGGGGCGCCATCTGGAATGTGTCCGATTCCGACCTCGCCAGCCTCGATCGCTACGAAGGCGTGGCCGGCGGGCTGTACCGCCGGGAATTCACCACCGTCATGGCCAAAAACCAGCCGATCGACGTACTCATATATATAGAGAACTACGACGACCACGGATTACCCCGCCCCGACTACCTCGATCGCATCATCGCCGGGGCCCGCTGGTTCGACCTTCCCCAGGCCTGGATCGCCAATCTCGCTGCCATCGAAGCGGCCTAAACCACCCCGACTGCTGTAACGCATTGCCTTCTTCGGTACGGTATGGCCTCCGTTAACGAAAATTGAGAATCCTGTGAGTACACGACGCATTGCCCTTCCGATCCTTGTGGTTGCCCTTGTAGCCGCAGCGTTCGTGCTCCCGTTTGGCTCGCCATCGAACTCCAACGCCAATGCTGTCGTCGCCAGCGCCGCACCAACCCTCGGCTACACGATTATCGCTAACGACGCAGAGTGCGATCTCAACACCATCGAC
>JAEMTX010000273.1:1446-2183 GCA_016462055.1 Acidimicrobiia bacterium
CTCACTGATCTGCCCGCACCTTCATCAGAAGCCGCATGCGCCGACGATCTCGCCGTCGCACCGGACGGCACTGTTTATGGCATTGCCGGATTCGGGTTTTTCGCTGTCGGTTCAGTTGGCCCCGCAGCTGATTCACTTGGTGATCCTCAACTCATCACGTTCTCGGCCAACGGAACCCCAAGCGGTCAAACACTTACTGTTGGTGGAACACCGATTGACGGAGGGGGAAGCATCGCTGTCGATGCCGCCGGAACGATGTACGTGATCGCCATCAATGAAACAACCTGCGATGCGGGACTCAACGCCCCACTCGGACTCGATACGTCGGACTCCCTCGCCTACAACTGCCTCTTTAAGGTGAACATCGCCACTGGTGCACTCACCCAGGTCGGCCATGGTTTCTCTCCAAACCACTCCGTCTTCGGACTCGCGTCATGTGCATCGAAGATGTGGGCGCAGACCCCCGGCTTGATGACCCCGAACAATGGCAACCAGCCCGCAACGCTTGGTCTGCCATGGGCCTCGATTGACCCCGCCACCGGCGTTCCCACCGAAGCAGGCATCAGCACCGAACTCTTCGGGTTCGATTGCCTCGCTACTGGCACCACGATCTACGCAATGTCGACCGTCTACGTCGGTCCCGCTCCGACGAGTTTCGAACCGCAAGGCGCGGCGCCGGGGCAGGTCGTCTTCGTCCTTGGAACGATCGACCCTTCAACAGGCGCCTTCACTGCAAC
>JAEMTX010000086.1 GCA_016462055.1 Acidimicrobiia bacterium
GAGCGCATGAAGGCGCTGAAGTACTCAACTGAAGATGTTGAAGCAGTGACTCGTTTGGTCTTCCTTCATTTGCGCTTTCACACCTACAAAATGGGTTGGACCGATTCGGCGGTCCGTCGTTTCGTTCGCGATGCGGGCGATCTTCTTCCTGAACTCATCGAACTCACACGCTGTGACTGCACGACGCGCAATGAACGTAAAGCTCAGGAATTATCGCGACGTATGGATGAACTTGAAGTACGTATTGATGAATTGCTGGCACGCGAAGAACTCGCGTCACTACGACCCGACCTCGATGGCAACACGGTCATGACGCACCTTGGTCTCACACCGGGTCGCGATGTTGGCGATGCGCTTGATTTCCTCATGGAACTCCGTTTAGAGGAAGGTCCGTTAGGCGAAGACGAAGCGAAACGACGCCTCGATGCGTGGTGGGCCGAACGCAACTCTGCTGTCTAGAGCGACGTATTACACGCCGTCTTTTCGACCGCGCATGATCACGGTCGACGGCACCGTTGCACGACCGGAGCGAGCCTCGGGCTCGAGTAGAGCGTCGACGCGGAAGTTGGCGCGTGAGAATGATCCAAAGAGTTCGGCGATTGACCGAGCGTGGATTTCGACGCCGTCAACATCGCGCGGGGTGTCTTCGCCGTAGCGCCGGGCCAAGCGAGCGGAGGTCGACGGATCATGGTCGAGCATGAGCCATGCGGGATGAGGGAGCGACACGCTGAAGCTTCCGCCCATTCGGAGCACGCGATGGACCTGTCGTAACACCCGATCAAAGTCATCGGCGCGAGCAAGGGCGTACACCGACAGGGCCAGATCAATTTGATCAGCGCGCACAAAGGCAAGATCGGCAAGGTCACCTTGGTGAAGCTCTAGCTTGACCTCGTTGACCTCGGCCAGTTGGCGGGCGGCATCGAGTCGTGTGAGGTCGTGATCGACGGCGACGACATGGGCTCCGGCGAGGGCCAAGCTCACCGCGTTGTGCCCCAGACCAACACCCAGTTGGAGAATCTTCTTGCCCTTCGGGGCGTTGATGAGACGCAACATGTCGTCGTTGGGTAGGTCCGGCCCCCAAGTGACGGTGTCGAGTGGGAGTTCGGCTCGGCCGGGAAAGGAACTCGAGGGACTCGGGGACGGGCGGGGTGATCCGTAGTCATTCACGTGGGCAGTCTCCCGCGGCCGACAGCACTGACGGTGGATCGACAACTGATGGTGCCGCGATGGGCGCATCGCGTCGCTAGCCTCGGCCCTCATGGGTACCGCGTCACGACCCTTCCGCGATGCCCCGAGTGGCAAAGGCGGCGAGATCGATTATCGACTCGCGCGCCAGCACCTCATTTCTGAGTACAAGAAAGGTCGATTGGCTCAGCACGAAGTCTGTGATGCCCATCCCGAACTTGTGAGAGCGGCGCGTGAAGTTGGCCAGCCCACCAGTGAGGATTGTCCGATCTGTCAGGACCAGAAACTGGTGCTGGTTTCCTATGTCTTTGGTCCTCGGCTTCCGGCATTTGGCCGTTGCATCACAACGGCCAAGGAACTCAAGGCCTTCATGAAGCGCTCAAAAGATGGCGAATTCGCTTGTTATGTCGTCGAAGTTTGCCCCGCGTGCCATTGGAATCATTTGGCCCGTACCTTCTTGTTGAATCCGGCCCGCTCGGCCTGAGTCCCTTTTCCTATGCCCCCCTCCACTCGCGGCTCAGCTGCTTCCGGACGTCGTTCGCCGCGTGCGCCCCGCAGAGCGGAGTCTTCTAGCGGGCGCCGCACCATCTTTTGGCGCTGGCGCCGCGCCTTCTTTGCGGTTGGCTTGGTTGCATTGCTGCTCATGGCCGGTGCCGGTTATCTCTTTACTCAGGTTCCGCTTCCGGACAAAGACCCACCGCAATTGCAAACGACGTTCATGTGTTCCTCCGATGTTTCATCAGGTTGTACGGCAGATAACTCCATGGCCCAACTCTCGGGCGGAGTGAACCGTATTTCTGTGGAATGGAATGAGATTCCGCTGGTCGTCGTTGATGCGGTGTTGTCAGCGGAGGACCGAACCTTCTTCGAACACGGCGGTGTTGATCCGGCAGGAATCGTTCGCGCGCTGTGGACGAACCTTCGCAAGGGTGGAGTTTCTCAGGGCGGCTCGACGATTACTCAGCAGTATGTGAAGAACGTGTATCTCACACAAGAGCGAACGGTTACGCGAAAGATCAAAGAAGCGGCACTCGCCGTCAAGATCGAGCGCGAATTACCGAAACAGGAAATTTTGACTCGCTATCTCAATACGATCTATCTCGGACGCGGCGCGTACGGCATCGAAGCGGCATCTCGCGTGTACTTCGGAAAAAACCTCGATCAAATGACTCTGCCTGAGGCGGCGTATCTCGCAGGCCTTATCCGTTCACCAGAAACTGCCGATGCGAAGTTGCCCGAGAACGATCCGAAAGCAGTGCGTAGTCGTCAGACTGCGATTGAGCGCAGGGCTTCAGTACTTGACGCGATGGTGGAGACGGGCGACATCACCGAAGAGGAAGCGATCGCGGCAAAGGCAAACGACTGGAGCGATGTTCTGGTGCGCAGCACGCAGAACAACTACGGAACCGTGACCCATCCTGAATGGGGAACGGAATATTTTGTCGATTACGTTCGTCATTGGCTGACCACCGACGGCGGATTTACTGATGCGCAGGTCTACGGCGGAGGACTTCGCGTCTACACAACCCTTGACATGACCGATCAGGGTGCGGCGGCCCAGGCGATCACGTCGACGCTTAATCAGCCGAATGATCCGTCGGCAGCTTTGGTAGCAATCGATGACGCAGGTGCGGTGCGCGCCATGGTTGGTGGTCTTGATTTCAACGGAACCGGCAAGTACTCGAAGGTGAATCTGGCCGTCGGCACCGATGGCGGTGGCGCCGGTCGCCAGGCGGGTTCTTCGTTTAAGGCGTTCACGCTTGCTGAAGCGATGAATCAAAAAATACCGATGTCGAAAATGTACGACGCTCCCTCGCGAATTGTGATTCCGAAAGCGGATGGCGGTCGCGATTGGAGTGTTGGTAATTACGCCGATGCTGGTTTAGGCCAACTTGATCTCATCTCTGCAACGATGAGTTCATCGAATACGGCATATGCGCAATTAATGATGGATGTCGGACCTCAGAACGTTGCTGATCTTGCGAAGCAGATGGGAATTACGAGTCCGTTGAAGTCGGTACCCGCATTGACACTGGGTACGAGTGAGGTTTCTGTGCTCGACATGGCGTCGGGGTATTCGACACTGGCGGACAATGGTGAGCACATCAAGCCCACGGTTGTCGCCAAGGTGACAGACGCAAAGGGCAATGTTCTTTATGAGAACAAGTCAGTGCGCAAGCGGGTGCTCGATGCAAAGGCTGTCGCGAAGGTGAACTACATCCTCAACCAGGTGGTTGAGGGTGGCACGGCAACGGGAGCTCGGATTGGTCAGCCGGCAGCGGGCAAGACCGGTACGACGGAGAACTATCGCGATGCGTGGTTTGTGGGGTTCACCTGCAAGCTGACTGCCGCTGTATGGGTTGGCTATCCCGACGGCACATTTATGAAATCGGTGCACGGAATGTCTGTGACCGGTGGCTCATTCCCCGCCACGATCTGGCGCAAGTACATGACGGTGGCTACGAAGGGGAAGTCTTCGTGTCCGTTCCCGTATCCCCCGGATGACGGTACGAATCTGGGTTCGACCTCTTCCTCGACCAGTAGCAGCTCGACCAGTTCGAGCTCTTCGACCTCGTCAACCGTGAAGCCGTCGAGCACCACCTCTTCTTCAACTACCTCGACGACCAGACCGACGACCAGTTCGACGGCGTCGACAATCACCACCACGATCACGCCGTAGGCGAACGACTCCGCACCATCTTTGTGGTGAGGGTCGCGGCCGGATAGCGTCTTCTCTATCGCCGGTAGCCGAGGGGCACTGGACGGCAGGAGGCTCCAAATGAGCACGAGAATCACTGTTCCATCGGTACAGGGCCGCAAGGTCCGACGCGGTGATGTTCCGCTAGTGATGGTCACGGCCTACGACGCTCCCGGAGCACGAATGGCCGATGCTGCTGGCATCGACATGATTCTCGTTGGCGATTCTGTCGCGATGGTTGTTCTTGGATACGAGGACACCTTGCAGGTGACGATTCCCGATATGGCTCATCACACTGCAGCAGTTGCACGCGCAACTCCGGCGTCGCTCATCGTCGCCGATATGCCGTGGATGAGCTACCACGTGTCGGTTGCCGACACGGTGACGAATGCTGCAGCACTTCTTCGTGCCGGCGCGCAGGCCGTCAAACTCGAAGGCGGTCGTAAGCGACTCCCGATGATTGAGGCGCTCATCGATGCAGAGATTCCCGTCATGGGCCACATTGGCCTCACCCCTCAATCGGTGAACGCCATGGGCGGGTTCAAGGTGCAAGGACGTAATCACGAGGCAGCCCTTGCACTAGTCGACGACGCAAAAGCCCTTGCCCATGCAGGGTGTTTTTCCATTGTGATTGAAGGTGTCCCCGACGAAGTCGGCCGCATGATTACCGAATCGATCGATATCCCCACCGTCGGAATCGGCGCGGGCTCTGGCTGTGACGGCCAAGTGCTCGTCTTCCACGATGTCCTCGGTATTGAAGATCGCGTGCTTCCCAAGTTTGTTCGTCGCTACGCCGATCTCGGGGCTGAAGGCGTTCGTGCCCTTGGCGCGTATGCCGATGATGTGCGCTCCGGCCGCTTCCCTTCGGCTGCCGAGAGTTATTCGCTCGAAGCTCGTACCGCTGAAACGCTTGGGTTGTACGGCACGCCAATTTCTCCGGTCTGATTCCATGACACGCCGCGCGGTCGGTGTTGTTGGACTCGTCGCGCTGTTGTTGATCGCTGTCGGTTGCGGTTCGAGTGGTTCGGCGAGCGAAAAGACAACGCCACAGTCGACTTCTGCAGCGGAAGCTTCGTTGCGAAGCCGCGGCTTTACGAAAGTGACGCTGCGTATTCGCCATGCCGATGGTTCGACCGAGGTGCGGTGCGTGTGGTTGGCCGATACCGAGGTTGAGCGTGGTCGGGGTTTGAAGGAGATCACCGATGCGTCGATCGGTGGAGGCGAGGCAATGGTGTTCTTGTGGGAACTCGATACAACGGCGACGTTCGGGATGAAGGACACGTTGCTGCCACTTTCGATCGCTTGGATCGATTCGGTGGGGGCCTTCGTGAGTTCCGCCGATATGGATCCGTGTCCGGCCGGCACGACCAATTGCCCGCTATTCCCGGCGGCTCTCCCCTATCGAATGGCCATTGAAATGGCCCAAGGTCGGCTCCAGGACTGGGGAATCGGGCCTGATGTCACGGTCACGCTGGCCGAGGCGTGCTGAACAGGCCGAACCGCTCTTGGGAGTTTGGGACACCCTCCGGTAGGGTTCAATCTCAAATTGAAGCCCTGCCCTGAGCTTTCGGGGCTCCGGTTCCCGCCTTGCGGTCCGGATCCAGAGGGAGGTGATGCGCTCATGCGAGCGTATGAACTCATGGTCATTTTCGACGGTGACGTCGAAGACACCGCAGTGAACGCAATGCTTGCCACGGTCAACACACTCGTTGAGGCCGGCGGCGGAACCGTTGCCAAGACCGATCGTTGGGGTCGTCGGCGTTTCGCTTACGAGATCAACCACAAGTGGGAAGGCATCTACGTCGTGCTTGAGATTTCGACCGAAGGTCGCGATCTGCACGAGGTCGAGCGTGTTCTCCACATCGCGGACGAAGTTGTTCGCCACAAGGTCATGCGTCTGCCCGAAAAAGAAGCCGCTCGTCGCGGTCTTATGGGCGACGCCACCCCGGCCATTGCCGGTTGAGTGGGAGGACACATTTAATGGCAGATAACACCGTGGTACTCGTCGGAAACTGCACCCGCGATCCAGAACTTCGTTTCACCGCTAGCGGTCAAGCAGTTGCAGCCTTTGGGCTCGCTGTGAACCGTCGCTGGCAAAACCGTCAGACGAATGAGTGGGAAGAACAGGTTTCTTTCTTTGACGTCACTTGCTGGCAGCAGTTGGCCGAGAACGTTGCCGAGACCATCACAAAGGGCACTCGTGTCCTGGTGAATGGCCGCTTGCAGCAGAGTTCGTGGCAGACCCAAGACGGCGACAAACGATCCAAGGTCGAAGTTGTTGCCGACGAGGTTGCTCCGAGCCTCCGCTACGCCACTGCACAAATCGTGCGCAACGAACGCCGTGAAGGGTTCGACGGTGGTGGCAACTCCGGCGGCGCCAATTCTGGTAGCGGCGGCACAACTCGCCCCGCCCCCAATGATCCCCCAGCTGGTTATGACAATGATGAGGAACCGTTCTAATGGCTAAGACAGCAGCACCCAAGCGCAGCAAGAACAAAGACAACGCTCGCCGCGGCAAGAAGAAGGTCAGCCTGCTTACGCAGGAAAAGGTGGAGTTCGTTGATTACAAAGACATCAACATGCTTCGTCGGTTTATGTCCGACCGAGCAAAGATTCGCTCCCGTCGTGTCAGCGGCAATGACTCACAACAGCAGAAGGAAATCGCACGAGCAATCAAAAACGCTCGTGAAATGGCTCTTCTGCCCTACACCAACCGTGTCACCACTCAGCGTGGCGGCGGTCGTGACCGTGGAGATCGCGGCGACCGTGGAGATCGTGGCGATCGCGGGCTGAAGCTCGAGAACGCAGAAATCCGCGAACCGGTTACTGCCGATGTCGTGATCGAGGAGATCGAGGCGACATTTGTTGACGCCGAGACCACCGAGGTCGAGGTTGTTGCTGAAACCGTGGAGGTCACCGAATGAAGCTCCTGCTCCGTTCCGACGTCAATGGTGTTGGCAAGAAGGGTGATGTCGTTGAGGTGGCCGATGGTTTCGGTCGCAATTACCTCCTCCCCAAGGGATTCGCTGTCCTCGCCACTGGCGGGGTCGAGGCCCAGGCTGCATCGATGCGTCGTTCACGCGATCAGCGTGACGCCGCCGATCGTTCCGCAGCTTCAGATATCGCGGCCAAGCTCGTGCCCACGGTGATCACCGTGTCCGCCCGAGCGAAGGCCGAAGGCGATCTCTTCGGCTCGGTCAGCGTCAATGACGTGGTTGCTGCTGTTGCGGCGCAAACCGGTATTGAACTTGATCGTCATTCGATTCACATCGACGAAGCGATCAAGACGGTTGGCACCCACTCCGTATCCGCCCGTCTGCACTCCGAGGTGCAGTTCCAGATCACCGTTGAGGTTTCGCCGGCCTGAGCCGAAGACGTCAACGAGTTCGATACAGAGGGGCCGGTTCGCCGGCTCCTCTGTGCGTTTTCCCTGCGTGTGACGTTGGGCTTAATGACCTAGTCAAGGATTCGTTGTCCACACTGTGGGACCGGCAGTGCTGTCACAGGTCTTTTCTAGAGTGATCCCATGGTACGTAGGGGTTTCGAGAGGTCCAGTCCTCCACAGAACGCGGAAGTTGTCCACACTCCGTCCACAGGGTCGTCCCCCGAAAAAACCGGGGTTGTACCTCTACCGATCCCCAGCCAATCCGGGAGAGGCTTAGGCCCTCATGAGTGAGTACGACGAACCTCGATCCGCCAACCGCCCTGCTGGGTCCGGTCGGGTCCCACCGCACAATCTCCAGGCCGAGGAGTCACTTCTTGGCGCCATGCTTCTTTCCAAAGAAGCGGTCTCGATCGCGTCTGAAGTGCTGACGGCCGACAACTTCTATAAGCCAGCGCACGCACACATCTTCGATGCCATCACCTCGTTGTCGGCCAGCGGTGAACCGGCCGACCCCGTCACCGTTGCGGAAGAACTCAGTCGTGCCGGTTTGCTCGAGGCCATCGGTGGTCCCGCCACGCTCGTCAACCTTCAAGCGGCAACACCGGCCGTCTCGAGTGCGTCGCGCTATGCCCGCATCATTGAAGAGCACGCACTGTTGCGTCGCCTTATTGGTGT
>JAEMTX010000274.1 GCA_016462055.1 Acidimicrobiia bacterium
AGTCAATTATGGCGCTGAAGGACTTCGGTTCTTGTCGCCAGTTCCGGCCGGAGCCAAGGTGCACGCTCGTTCCCGTCTTGTGAAGGCTGAAGCAAAACCCAAGGGCACTCTGATTACGACCGAAGCAGAAATCGCAGCAGAAGGTTCCGATCGTCCTGCGCTTCTCTACAAGATGCAGGTTCTGTACACACCTGCTCGTTGAGCACTCGAAACACACGGTGCGGAATGTGGCCTGTCTCTTTTTGAGGCAGGCCACAGATCGTTATGAGCCGGCGTGTAACCACTTCCTTTGCTTCGACGATTGTCGCAAGCGGTTTTGATCTTTACATTGAGAAACAGCGATTGAGTCACTCGATGATCGGGTTGGATCGTGTATTTGATCGTTTGCGGACGAACCGGCGAGTAACTGTTTCAGATACAACAACCAGCACTGCAAGTAAACCGAGTTGATGAGCGAACCAGAAACCTGAAGGCCATTCGACTCCGGTCCGGTACTCGTGACGGAATTGCAGCCCGGTGTAGAGAACAACGATTCCGCCGATTGAGCCGAGGACGGCAAGTGTTGTAATTGCCACTCGTCTTCTCGTCCAGAGCGAAAGCGAGGCGATGATTGCCATCGTTATCGCTACTCCGAGGCCGCCGATGAGCGCGGACAGGGCGGTGATTCCTAGGAGCAAACCGATACGCACCGAGGTGCTCGTTGCGTTCGGGAGTTCCGAAGAAACCAAGATTGGATTGGTGGCATCGACGAGCACTCGATCGAAACGCCGACGTCTCCAAGCGACGACAAGTGCGCAGAGGCAGAGCCCGATGAACCATGGTGACGAGATGGCAAGACCAGCCCACACAATTTTCTGCGGAGCCCATGTGATATCGACAGTGAATGTGGCGCCCGTCAACCCCGGGTCAACGAGCCATCCATTCGCAAATCCGTCAATCAGCGTTGGGGCTCCAAGCGAAGGGCCGCCGCGGACTGTTGCTTTCCAACCGTCAGAAAGCGATTGACCGAGTACGAGCCAGAACGGCGCCGATGCTTGAGAGATGTCGACCTTGTAGGAGTTGGTCCCGGTTGAAGTAACCGTGGTTGATGGAGGAGTAACCGAATCCGGAAATGTGACTGATGGAACCGATTTCAGTTGTATCGAGTCCACATCGATTCCGCTGTCAAGGCCCTTGGCTGAGACAAGCCGATGGTCGCCGGCACTCAAGGTGTTCAGAGGCTGCGTTTGGTAGCCCAAAGCCTGCGTGCATGGGCGCAGCTCAATCGGCTGACGATCAAGAGCGGCTTGGACGGATCCGCGAAGAGCGAGTGACTGTTGTGTGCCATCAATCGAGATCAGTTCTGGACGGCAGGAATCGGGCAGCGACTGCGGAAGAGGCGCAACAGATGCGGGGATGCCGAATTCCGCGATGGCGATTGGGAGATTGTGTTGACCACCGCTGAAGTATTCCTTGGTCGTGACCGGCCGTTCTGCCGCGATCGTGAACCGGATCACCTTGGAATTGACTAAATCGGTCGGAATGTTGACCGTCGCGATACTGCCGACTTTGTCGACGGTCGCTATGTAGGGGACTGCGACTGTCCTCGTGGAACCATCATCAAGGGTCAGGGTGATCGCGGAGGGAACCGAATGCTCAGAGTCATTCACCACAGCGAGGTTGAGATGAGTGAAATTCATTGCCGAAGGGCTAGTAATGGTCGCGGCTGCGCCCACCTGATTTCCAAATTTTGTCGTCCACGCTGTGGCTAGGTCTCCGTCGAGAGCAGAAGAGGGCCGGGCGGCGAGGTCACCTGAGAGATAGTCGCTGCCGCTGACAATCGGAAAACCATCAGCAACTCCGGGTCGACCGATGATGCTGTCAATGAGTGATCCGTCGACGCCGCCGCTTAGGCGCGCTTTGCCGGAGAGTTGGAACTGGCCGGCAGAACCAACGTGAAAGATCCGCCGAAGTTGCAATTCAGTGTCTTGACGGAATCCCTCAACGGGGTTTGAGCGAAGCCGTGAAAACAAATAAGAAACGTTTGCGGCGGAAGGGGCGAGATCATCGACGCCAGAAGACGGAGTCACGATCCACTCTTGCGCCGAAACCCCGGGAACCGTCACTTCTCGGAATCCGACATTCGAGAACTCGATCCATGTGGCAAGTCCAGTGATATTAGCGTCGTCGATG
>JAEMTX010000275.1 GCA_016462055.1 Acidimicrobiia bacterium
AGCGCCCCTGCCGCCACCGCGACGCTTGAGTTCCAGCAAGAGGTGCAGGGCAACGCGGGTTCCCGACATGCCAATGGGGTGACCAAGAGCGATTGCGCCACCATTGACGTTGGTGATTTCGTCGGTGATGCCGAGCGTGGCCATTGAAGCAACACCAACTGCGGCGAATGCTTCGTTCAATTCGAAGAGGTCAAGATCGCTGACCTTCATGCCGACGCGATCAAGTGCACTGTTGATTGCATTGGCAGGCTGATCGAGCAGCGATGCATCGGGACCAGCAACCTGGCCATATCCGACGATGCGACCGAGCGGCGTAATGCCAAGTCGTTCAGCAGCCGCTTCCGATGCAACGATGACTGCTGCGCCACCATCGGAAATTTGCGAGGCGTTACCAGCGGTGATGTTTCCGGCCTTATCGAATGCCGGGCGAAGGCCACTCAAAGAGTCGTAGGTCGATTCGGCGCGAACACCTTCGTCGACGGAGAACAACTTGGGGTCGCCCTTGCGCTGCGGAATCTCGACGTTGACGATCTCGTCGTTGAAAAGTCCTTCAGCTTGCGCCTTCACGGCGCGTGCATGTGAAAGTGCGGCAAGCGCATCCTGTGATTCGCGGCTGATGCCGGCGGTGGCTGCGTACTTCTCGGTGCCAGCGCCCATTGCCAATTGGTCAATGGCGCAGAACAGTCCGTCGAACATCATCGAGTCGATGACTTTGCTGTCACCCATGCGCAAACCAGCGCGAGCTCCAGGCATGAGATACGGAGCGTTGGTCATCGACTCCATACCGCCGGCAACAACGATGTCGGCCTCGCCGGACTGGATGTAGAGGTCGGCAAGATGAATTGCATTGAGACCTGAGAGACAAACCTTGTTGACGGTGGTCGAAGGAACCGACATGGGAATGCCAGCTTTGGTTGATGCCTGACGTGCAGTCATCTGACCAGCACCGCCGAGCAGCACCTGACCCATGAATACGTAATCAACCTGTTCCGGGGTGAGCCCAGCACGCTGAAGAGCAGCGCGGATAGCAAGTGCACCGAGATCAGTGGCTTCGAATCCGGCCAATGAACCAGAAAGCTTGCCGATAGGTGTACGAGCGCCAGCGAGAATGACCGAACCAGCCATGTCTGAACCTCCAAGAGGAATTGTTCCCCGTCACCGGCTCAGACAGGCGATTGACGGGAGGGACGGCGATGTCCCGGGCCAGAACTGTACCCGCCGGTAACCAACGCCACCGCATGGCCTCAGGGCGCCCGGTCCGCATGGCCTGAGGCCCGTCAGGCCCGGTAGCGTGCCGCGTCATGCAACAGATCATCGATGCCATTCTCCAGGGTGCCCCCAGCGAGGAACTCGCCGCCATCGCCCTGCCCGAGTCCTACAAGGCCACCGTCGTTCTTGCCTCCGAGCAGACGATGTTCGACGGCATGGAGTCAGAAGACAAGGACCCACGTCAGGCGCTTCATCTCCAAGAGATCGCCCTGCCCGAACTCGCCCCCGACGAAGCAGTAATCGCGGTCATGGCGAGTTCAATCAATTTCAACACTGTCTGGTCATCAATCTTTGAACCGGTGTCCACCTTCGGCTTTCTCAAGCGCCTCGGCAAAGAGAGTTACTGGGGAGCACGTCACGACCAACCGTTCCACGCTGTGGGTTCCGATGCGTCGGGTGTTGTCCTAAGAGTTGGCAGCGCAGTGCGTAAGTGGAAGGTCGGCGACAAAGTCGTCGTGCATTGCAACTACGTCGATGATCAAGACCCATCAAGTCATAACGACTCAATGCTTGGTGACAACCAACGCATTTGGGGTTTCGAAACCAACTATGGCGGACTCGCTGAACTTTCGGTTGTCAAAGCAAATCAGCTCATGCCAAAGCCCGCGCATCTTTCGTGGGAAGAAGCATCAGTTAACGCGTTGTGCAACTCCACGAGTTACCGGATGCTGGTGAGCAGGAACGCCGCGCAAATGAAACAAGGCGATGCCGTTCTTGTTTGGGGCGCGTCAGGTGGCCTCGGTGGTTACGCAGTTCAGTACATCCTCAACGGTGGAGGCACTCCAGTGGGTGTTGTGTCATCACCAGAAAAGGTTGGGCTGCTGAACGACCTCGGCGTCGAGCATGTCATCGATCGTCGGGCATCCAACTACAAGTTCTGGGCCGACGAGCACACCCAAGAC
>JAEMTX010000087.1:0-5511 GCA_016462055.1 Acidimicrobiia bacterium
GCTCCCAGGTTTGCTCGGGCTGACGACGACGAGCGAGAACCACGAAGGCCAACGCCGCCGCAATCACTCCAGCGAGGGCTATCGCCACGAGCCGTCCCATCAGTCGATCTCGAAGTAATCGCGAAGCCGTTGGCTGTGTTGTGGGTTGCGAAGTTTGGCCAACGTCTTGGTTTCGATCTGTCGAATTCGTTCACGAGTCACACCGAATTCCCGACCAACTTCTTCAAGTGTGCGGGGTTGTCCGTCGACCAGACCGAATCGCATGCGCAAAAGGTCGCGCTCGCGATCGTTGAGGCCATCGAGCGCTTCCTCAATGGCCTCGTTCAGCATGTGGCGAGTGGCGGCATCAGCCGGCGTTTCGAGACGATGGTCCTCGATGATGTCAGAGAGACTTGAATCCTCGCCCTCTCGCAACGGCGAATCGAGCGAGAGCGGATCGACCGCGATGCGCTTCAATTCACGCACCCGTTCGACAGTGACTTCGAGCCGAGCCGCAAGTTCATCATCGGTTGGTTCGCGCTCGAGTTGCTGAGTCATCTCGCGCGAGACGCGCATTTGCTTATTGATGGCTTCCATCATGTGGACAGGAATGCGAATGGTGCGCGCTTGATCGGCGATCGCTCGAGTGACGGCTTGACGAATCCACCAGGTGGCGTAGGTCGAGAACTTAAAGCCCTTCGTCCAGTCGAATTTCTCGACAGCACGCATGAGGCCGAGGTTGCCTTCTTGAATGAGATCAAGAAGTTGCATCGCTCCCCCGCCGGCATAGCGCTTGGCAATCGAAACAACGAGACGGAGATTTGCCTGAGTGAGTTCTGCTTTGGCGTCTTCACCTTTACGGGCCACGCGTTTGAGTTGCATGCGCTCGGCAGGATCGATTGACTCCAGCGCGTCTTCGGCAGCGAGGTCGGCCAGCCGTTCCGAAGCCGCCATTCCTCGTTCAATCTGCTTCGCGAGGACCACTTCCTCGGGACCGGTCAGAAGTGACACGCGCCCGATTTCACGCATGTACATACGGATTGGGTCAGACGTGCTGCCGGCTTGTGAGTTGAGCCGCATCGTGGCCTTGGTGGCCGGACGGAAGCGCGCCCGCAGTCGCCGCTCAACGAGATCATCGTCTTCAAGGTCGTCGAGGAGTGGATCGTGAGCAATGATCACGATCTCATCGACATCGCTCTCCCCAATTGCGTCGGCATCGACATCGGCAAGCAGCAACGCCTCGATTTCCTCGACAACAGGAACGGCATCGTCGAGCGTCACACCGCTCTCGGCCAAGCGCTCGCGTAATTTCTCGATCGCGTCTGGAGTGGGGTCGACCTCGCCGAGTGCTTCGATCGCTTCGTCGCCAGTAACGACGTTGTCGGCACGATCCAAGCCTCTCGCAACGAGACGAGTGAACGTCGCGTCGTCGATTACTCGCGGAGAATCAGACATGGCGCACGTCTTCGTGATTGACCGGACCCGTAGACGCTCCGGTGCCGGCATTGGCATTCGCGTCATCAACCGTGCCGGCTTCGGCTTCGGTCAACCATGCCAAGAGGTCGTACATCGCTTCCATGTCGAGATCGAGCGAACCTTCTTGTTCGCGTAGATCCATAACTCTCAGATTCAGCCAGCGAATTGCTTCGCCGACCCGGAATGGGTCAGATGCAACCAGAGCCTCAGCCTGCAATGCCGCCATTGCCGCATTGGCGGCGTCATCGACTAACCGAATCATCACACTTTGCACGGTGGATTCTGGTTCTTCGACAGCAAGCCGTTGCAGGAGATCACCGGCGACGGGATCGTCGGCCGCGGCCATTTCGATGGCATCGGCCACTGAAGATGTGGCCATCAGGGCCCGATAGGCCGTGGCGGCAACCCGATCGGGGAACAGCACTTCGTCGAGTAACGGTGTGATGGTGCCCGGGTCCCAGATGACGTGCCGCAGGGCTTCGGTCGCTGCGGTGTCGCGATGGATCATGGGGCGCGATTCGCTCTGCGGTCGATCGGCTGTGGTGTTGCCGCGCGCCCCCGGGCCTGAACCGCCAGGTCGGCCAGTCGCCGGCGATGGGCGATGGTTTCGAAGCTGGTCAGGGTCGAGTCGCAAGCGTGCTGCTACTTCGAGAAGGTATTGATCGCGAACGATGTCGCTTGGATGTTCAAGGATCACGGCCATTGCTGCGTCGGCTGCCCGGGCGCGATGTTCGGGAGTATCAAGCGGTGAGGAATCGAGCACGCGATCGAGTCGAAACTTGAGGAACGGTTTTGCGTCAGCAATCGCTGCTGCGAGCGCTTCCGGATCGGACTGTGCGAGTTCGGCAGGATCGACGCCACCAGGGAACGCCGCAACGGCGACATCGAGGTCGTACTTCTTTTCCCACGTATATACCCGAGCAGCGGCGTTCTGGCCGGCGGCATCGGCATCGAATGCGAGGACCACACGCTGCGCAAAACTGCGCAACAACTTCACGTGGTCTTCGGTGAGTGCCGTTCCACAGGTCGCTACCGCGCGCGGCATGCCCGCTTTGAAAAAGCCAATGACATCGGTGTAGCCCTCGCAAATGATTGCTTCGTCGGCTTTTACGATCTCGGCTTTTGCCATGTGTAACCCGTAGAGCAGTTTTGACTTGCCGTAGATCGCGCTATCGGAGGAGTTCTTGTACTTGGCGCCGTCGACTCCTGGCATGATTCGACCACCGAAACCGACTGTTGCTCCCGCTACATCGTGAATCGGGAAAACTATGCGACCGCGAAACGCGTCGGTCGGTCGGTTGCGGCTATTGATGAAACCCAAACCAGCTTCAACAAAGACATCGTCGGGAACTTTCAGGGAACGAGCGAGTTCGTCCCATCCTTCGGGAGCCCACCCGATTCCGAATGTGCGCACGTCGTCGCCATCGAGCCCGCGTGATCGGAGATACCCACGAGCAGCTGCCGCGTCGGGAGAGGACAACAGGCGATCGTGATACCAAACGCTTGCTTTCAATACCGCGTCGAGCAACTTTGTGCGCCGCTTACGACCCTCGTTCTGGACCTCATCGGTGTAACGAAGCGTGACGCCAGATTTCGACGCAAGTTTTTCGACTGCGCCTACAAAGTCGAGATGTTCGACCTCGCGCACAAAGGTGATGACATCACCCTTTGCTCCGCATCCGAAGCAGTAATAGAGTTTCTCCTCGGCATTAACCGAGAACGAGCCAGACTTCTCTTGGTGAAATGGGCACAAGCCCTGCCAGCGGCGACCGACCCGTTTGAGCTGCACATGCTCAGAGACGACCGCGACAATGTCAGTGGCATTCCGCACTGCTGCGATGTCATCGTCCTGAATGCCCACGTAACCCTCCGGGGCGGACGGTAGCAGCGAGAAGGGTCAGACCAACCGGGGCAAGAGATACCCGGGGAGGTCGGCGATGGCGATGCGCTCTTGTTCCATGGAATCTCGTTCACGAACGGTGACCGCTTGGTCCTCGAGGGTGTCGAAATCGACGGTGACGCAGAACGGGGTGCCCAGTTCGTCCTGACGGCGGTATCGACGACCAATGGCCTGGGTCTCGTCGTAGTCACACATCATGAGGGGCTGGAGCATTCCGAGCACCTCTCGGGCCACTGGAGTGAGTTCGTCCTTCTTCGAGAGCGGGAGAACCGCCACTTTGTACGGAGCCAACCGCGGATGGAGGCGAAGGACGGTTCGTAGTTCCCCTCGAACTTCTTCCTCGTCGTAGGCCGCAAGGAGGAACGCCATCATGGTGCGAGTCGCCCCGGCGGCGGGCTCGATCACGTGCGGGCGATAACGAATGTTCAGGCCCTGATCGAAGTACTCGAGTTTCTCGCCTGAATGAATGGAGTGCTGGGTGAGGTCGTAATCGCCACGATTGGCGACGCCTTCGAGTTCGCCCCATCCCCAAGGAAATAGGAACTCAACATCGGAGGTACCCGATGAATAGTGACTGAGTTCGTCGGCATCGTGGGGACGCATGCGCAAACGGCTTTCGGGAATGCCGAGATCGAGGTACCAGCGATAACGCTCGGCGCACCAGTACTCGTACCACTTCTGCGCGTCTTCGGGCGGAACAAAGAATTCGAGTTCCATCTGCTCGAACTCACGCGTGCGGAACACGAAGTTGCCAGGCGTAATTTCGTTCCGGAACGATTTGCCGATCTGCGCAATACCGAACGGCGGCTTCTTGCGACTGGTCTGCAGCACATTAGAGAAATTGATGAACATCCCCTGCGCGGTTTCGGGGCGCAGATAGGCAACCGCCGCATCGGACTCAACGGGACCCGCCTGAGTCTTGAACATGAGATTGAAGTTGCGCGCTTCGGTAAACGACTCTTTCTCGCCACACGACGGACAGGTCGTGGGGTCTTCTAACTGATCTTCACGGAATCGTTCGTGACATTTGCGGCAATCGACGAGTGGATCAGTGAAATTCTTGAGATGTCCCGAAGCTTCCCAAATTGCGGGCGGCGAGAGAATTGAAGCATCGAGGCCAACGACGTCGTCGCGCATCTGGACCATCGAACGCCACCAGGCGTCCTTCACATTGCGCAGCAACTGGACGCCGATGGGTCCGTAGTCATAGGTGGAGCGGAACCCGCCATAGATCTCGGCTGACGGGAACACGAAGCCCCGACGCTTGGACAAATTGACGATCTTCTCCATCAAGGAGACGTCATTAGGTACCGATGACTCAACGGGCATAAGTGTTGAGGTTACTTGCCAGCAGGTGGTGTCACTTCCACGATGCCTCGTGCGATGAAGTCATCGATCGTCGCATCGTCACGGCCGAGGAGATCTCGACAAATCGCAACGCTGTGTTCACCAAGCCAAGGAGCCGGCGTTTCGACCGGTTCGCTCATGCCACTGGCAATGAATGCGGGGCCTTCAAGCGTGAAGACACCAACACCGGGCTGATCGATCTCGACGAGGAAACCACGTTCGATGAAGTGCTCATTCACCAGAAGATCGGGTGAGGTGAGCATCGGACCAGCAGGAACGCCAGCGGCCTGACATGCATCGGCAATGTCGAAACGGTTCCGTGACATCGCCCACTCTCCGATGACCGCATCGAGCTCAGCGGCAGCGGCGGCGCGTTTGGCGAAGGTCAGATAGCGAGCATCGGTGGCCAGTTCCGGTTGACCAATCACGCCACAAAGCGCAATCCAGTCAGCATCGTCGCGACAACTGATGGCCACCCACATTTCGGCATTCTCGCTACCGGTGGCATCGAGCTCAGATGAGCAGCGATACATCGCGCCGGGAGCCGCTTGTTCGGTATGAACACCCATCGGGCGAACAGAACCGGGCTCGATGGACTCGGCAGCCAGCAAGTCGGCGATCGACCCGACCACTGCTTCACACTGCGCGATTTCAATATGCCCGCCAGGGACCGTGCCGCGCGAGCGACCAATAAGAGTGGCAAGCGCGCCACAGGCCGAGAGTCGACCAACGAAATGGTCAGGAAAGACTGACGCAGTGCCGGCGGGCTCGTCTTCGTTTTCATAGGACCAAAGGAACGAAACGCCACC
>JAEMTX010000087.1:5611-7903 GCA_016462055.1 Acidimicrobiia bacterium
CGACCGGCTTCAACACCCACCGCACCCTGGCCGAAGTCCATGACACGAAGTCCCGCGAGTGGCAACGATGGCGCACTCTTCGCTTTTGCCGTTCGCTTTTCGCCAAGTGATGCGAAGACCTGCTCGTTATGTTGGCCGATTGATGGCGGCGGAGTTTGCGGACCGACGCGGTTGCCATTGAATTCGAAATATCCCGAAGCCATTTGGGCGACCACGCCAGGAGCAAGTTCCATGGACTGGAACGTTCCGCGTGAATCGAAATGTTCATTCGAGAGTGCGCGTGGAGCGTCGTAGACGGGAGTACAGACAATGCCGCGCTCTTGGGCCTTGGCGGAAACTTCCTCGACCGAGAGTTCGGCAAAGAGTTCTTCGTACAACGGATTGAGAATTGCGTCGGCAATGGCGAATCGGCCGGGGAAGGATTCGTATTCCTCGTCCTGCAGATATTCGGGTTCGCCAAGCCATGCGCGCATCTCACGCCACTGCGGTGGACTGAGAACGATCAACCGCACATAACCATCGCGGCATTTGAAGATTGGGTACACAGGCCCCGAGCCGTTGCGGAACTCGGGTGTGGCGTTGCCGGCAAGTACACGAGCGGTGTAGTTCGGCAGCGACCAGTCGGCACATTGCGACAAGGATTCGTTGAGCGAAATGTCGAGCAGCTGGCCGGCACCGGTTTCTTCTCGTTGCCACAGAGCGCACAGTGCAGCCCAGGTGGCAACTGAAGACGCCACATCGTTGCTGAACTGACTTGGAGCGGGAAGCGGCTCTCGGTTGAGTGCTCCGGCTTTGAAGGTCATGCCGCCGGTCGCCGACAAAACCTGATCGGTGATGACTCGACCCGCCCACGGACCAGTGAGGCCGTAGGGGGTGACCGCAGCAACAACGAGATGCGGATGATTGTCGGCAACCATCTGCACAGAAAGACCAGGAGCAACCTCTGGCCCCGAGGTCACGACAACATCGGCATGGTCAAGAAGTTCATGCAACTTGGCGACATCGGCCGCATTACTGAGATCGAGCGCAACGCCCAACTTCCCTGCATTGTTCACCGCAAAGGACAGCGAGATTCCTTTGCGCACGGGAGCGTAGTGACGAGCCGGCGAACCTTCAGGCGATTCGACCTTGATGACCTCAGCACCGAGATCGCCAAGGAGTCGTGGGCACAGTTCCCCGTTGATCACCGTGAGATCAACAACGCGTATCCCTTCGAGCGGGCGACGACTCGCGCCACCACCGCCTTTCGATGAGTTCGTACCCTTTGGTGCGTTGGTCGTGTTGCTCATTTCGTCCCCCGGATCACGCGGCCTTCGAAGGGGCGAAGGTAGCAGGGGCACGGGCCGGCGGCCGGCTCGCAAGTTCTTCGCCGGTGGCTTTGAGAACCCGGAACTCACCCTCTTCGTCGAGTTGGGTGCTCCACCCCGGCCGATGGATGACCCCGTGATGATGTCGACATAGCGCAACCGCATTCGGCAAATCTGACTGCCCGCCTAGCTCCCAAGCAGTCACATGATGAATATCGCAAAAGCGTGGGCCAGCCGTGCAACCTGGATAACGGCATCCTTGGTCACGGACGAACACTGCTTGTCGTTGTGACGAGGTGAACTCTCGAACCGAGCGGCCGTGATTCAACACTCTCCCGCCGGCGGTTACTAAGCGGCTCATTGCCGAGTCACAAGCAAAGACTCGTGACATCGCAGCAGACAGCACGCGACCATCCAATGTCGAGGCGGTACCGAACACGTTGGTGAAACTCTCGACAAACCATGCTCGCTCTATGGGCCCGGCGCGATGGTGCTCGAGATACGAATCGAGTTCTTCTCGAGTGCGGATGCCAGCACCTCGGAGCGAAAGCGACCACATGGTCGGCAGATCGATGACCACACTCACATTGGGACGCTGGCGACCAGCGTCTCCGTGACGCTGGTGATTATCGAGATAGAACGCACAGAGCGTGACCAGCGCGTCGGCCCGACGTTCGGCGGGAAGCCGAGTCTCGCCTTCGTCGTCGGGCCGCTCGGCCACTCGCAATGCGGCCTCGACAACCGCGACGTTGTCGGAATCGAGTCGACCATCGAGGACTCCGAAATCGTCAAGCGTTCGGCTGAGAAACAACTTCCGCTGCGGGAGTTCTTCCAGCGCAGAACCAAGCCCCAAACGTGCCGCTTCGGCTTCAAGTTCGGCGTCGGCCCATTCGACCCAGTGACGAAGAGCCATACGCGATTCGTGCGTGGACAAGCCATCGAGCGCCCGCACAGTTTCCTCGTTGTGAAGTGAGAATCGTTCCAC